>JAYVGF010000217.1:0-5839 GCA_043772415.1 Betaproteobacteria bacterium | reverse complement strand
CCACCGGGATTGGCAAGGCGTATCGCTTGATAGGCTTGCACGGCATCCTGCTGGTCCGATTGCTGGATGACTTCGTGCAAGGTCGCGCGCAGTGGCACTTTTACCGGCTGCGATAAACTGCGCCACGTAGCGTGAATTAACGGCGCAGCCAATAACACTATGCCGAGGTTGGTATTGCAATCGACCACTTCGCGTGTAGCCTGCACGGCGTGCAAAATACGCTCGCCTAAATTTTTATGCGGCGCAGAAATCGGCTCGGCCATCGCATGCGCGCTTTTGACAAAATGTTCCGCCGTCATGCCGTGGCCGTCGCCGTGTAATCCGACGTTGCCCGGTTTGAGCGAGCGGATTTCCAGCAAGCACGCATCGCGCATCGCCTTAGTCATCATGCGTGCCCGTTCGCGGGTAAGGACCGAGACGGTTTGCATATCGTGCTGAGAGGAAGCGTTCATCCCACCGCCTCCAGATTCTGCAGCATTTTTCTGGCAATAAAATCATCGGCCAGCATGTGCGCAATACTGTCCGTCGTGACGCTTTGCAATCCACGCCAGGCGGGGATGCTGTTGACTTCGATCACATAGGCTTTTCCCTGCACATCGCGCATGATATCGACACCGGCATAATCCATGCCCACCGCGCGTACCGCTTTGCGCGCGAGCTGGATAATTTCTTCATCCGGCACGGCGCTTACGCAGCGCGCGCCTTGCGCCACATTATTGATCCAGGTTTTACCATGCCGCAGCATCGCTGCCTGCACTTGATCACCGACGATCAAAACGCGCCAGTCGTGCCAGTGTGCTTCGCCGCTGTCGATATAACGCTGGAAGTAATAGAGTTGGTTGTATTCCGCCGTATCCGGCACGTCCATGCCCGCGCTCAAGCGCACGAGACCGGAGCCTTGCGAGCCGAATAGCGGCTTCATCACCAACTCATGTCCGAGCGCCGATTCGCGCATCAGTAATGCACGCGCGGCCGTGATGTCTTCCGTCACCCAGGTCAGCGGCGTCGCCACGCCCGCCAATTTCAAGCGTAAACTGGTACGCGCTTTATCCACGCTACGCTCAATCGCGCCGGCGTCGTTATACACCGGCACTCCTAACTCCTGCAGCGTGTGCAGAATATCCAGACGGAAAGTGACTTGCTCAAAACTGCCGCCGGAAATACCGCGCACGAATACGCCATCGGGCAGATTCTTGCCGAAGCCGTGTATCGCCAAGCCGTGCTGCGGATGGTCAAAATCGACGCGGCATTTTTTCAACGACACATAATGGGTGTCGAAGCCACGCGTTTTGAAGGCGCGGCGCAGCTGCGTGCCGTGCCAGCCCGCTTCGTCGGTAATGATGGCGATGCGTTTAGCCACCGGGCCCTCCGAAGGATAAGTCCAATAATTGATGATTGATTTCACCCGCGCTAAAACTATTGCCCGTGGTCACGTTGCTGACGACAACTTTTGCCGGCGCAAACAACATCGGATCGATTTTGTAAAAATCATAATTGGTCTCTTTGAATATTTTCGCAAACGGGCGACCGTAATCACGCGAGGCATTGCAGGGTAATTTTTTCGCCAGGTCAGATGCTTCATCGTCGCTGCTGTTGACGAATAATTGCACATGACCGCCGAATAAAATCGCGTCATTGGTGCGGCCCATGCTGGTGAGGAAATCTTTGGCCGGCGTAGGCAGCGGCGCGCTACCCATGCCATCTACAATTTTGTGCAATGGAAAGCCGAGTGTATGGACTTTATGTAATGCGACTTCGAGCACGCGCGCGACGATTTGTACTACGCCCGCAAGACTTTGTGTCGGTGTCAATATCAAGGTGATACGCTCTTCCGCCACGCCGCAATCCCGCACAATTTTCTGGATAATTTCCTGTGGCGGGAATTTGCCCGTTTCCAATACCAGACAAACCGAATCGGATACGTCTTTGTAACCCAACTCGGCGAACAAGGCCTCTTTCACCGACACCGCGCGGCCGGGGCCGGACGCCATGGCGTGATACGCACCTTTGCCTTCACCGTGCGCGAGACTCCAACCAGCGTATTGACTGGCAAGGCAAGCCAGCACGGGATTGGTGCTGTGAACGGTGACTTGTATCGGCCACTTGGCATTGGATACTTGCTGCAAACTGACAATGCCCTGTCCACCCATGCAAATTTCTGCGATGCGTCGTCCTGCTTCGAGCCCGCCGGTGACATTAATGCCTGCATCGATGATGGTCGATTTTTCACGCGTCACGCCGAGCCGCAAGGAATCCGCGTCGCGCAATAACATACCGACCTGTGGCACAGTCCATGCGCTGACGCTCGGCCAGCGGCTGCTTTGTTGATGCAATACCTCGTCCATTGTTGTTGTGGCGGCGGCAGTCATGCGGCTTGCTCGGCTAATTGAAATTGAATTTGTTGGCTGCGTTGTTGCAGCGATTGCATAATTTGATCGCGATCAGTGCCGCTGGTTAACACGCTGCACAAAGGCGCGTCTTGTGAAACGAAGCTACCCGGCTGGGGAATATTTGCGCACCAGCCAGGAAACTTGAATGACGCCGGTATTTTGGTATTTTGTTCAGCAAAAACTATTGTGTGTCCGCGCAAGATTTTTTCGCTTGCAGTCTTGGCGGTTAGTTCACCTTCGCAGGCCTGCAAATGTGCGTGCAATAAACCCTGCGCATAATCAGCATCGTATAGCTCCATCGTCGCGGTCGGGCGCGGATTGATTTCGAGCACGAAATATTTATCGTCGCGCTGGATGAAATCGACGCCGTTAAAGCCAACTAAACCAGTCGTCGATACTAACAAATCAATTTTGTCTGCAATATTTTTTTTCATTGTATCTGGTAATACCGCATGGTTAATCGCACCAATATAACAATAAGGTGCGTCGCCAACTTTCTGTACGAGCTGTTCGCTAAAACCTACGATCTGTGCTTTTTTTCCATCAGCTAAAAACAAAACGGATAAGTTTCGGCCCGCTTCAAAGCGCTGGAAATAAGTTTTCTCGCTGGTACTCACGCCTTGCGCCGATTGCACATGCGCGCCGCCAGTTGCGCCGACAGTTTTCGCCAACCAACCGTCAGGATCGGAAGGCACGCTTAAGCGAACTTGCGGAAACGGTATCTCCAAACTTTCGAGCAAACCGAAAAATGTTGCCGGGTCTTTCAAGTTTCGCACTAACTCGGATGAGTTGCCAAACAATGCGTTTTTTGTATTTAGCATGTCGAGCAAATCGATATCGCCTTCAAAGCCCGCGCCGTACACGACCGCAGAAAAATCGATGTCGTTAAAAGCATTCAGCGCTTGCTGCAATTTTATTTTATCGAAGTGCAAGGCGTTATTTGCACAAGCATTTTTACATGTGACGCTCATCTCTGAAGTATCAAAATCTTCAAATAAATCAATAACATACGTTTGATAGTTTGCGCGTCGTGCAGACGCGGCTAACGCTCGGCCTGTCGACGACACGATCAATATTTTTTTCGCTTCAGGCTGCATGTTTGCGCGCCAAAGCAAACGCATCGCGGAAGTCGAGATAGACAGCTTTATCCGCTTGCAACATAGTTTCAAATAATCCGCGCTCGACTTGGTATTTCACATTGCCGATGGCGAGTGCGCCGATGCCGACGGTTTTTCCCGCCAGCGTTTTGATTGCCACGCCGTCATCCATCGCGCCAATGCCGGCGATACCGGCTGGCGGTACTGCATTCACATCGGCAGCAACGAGCAATCGTTTGGCGCTGGCAACTTGCGCTTCGCTCAACACCTGCGCACCCGCTTTGGCGGCGCACATAATAATTTCTGCGTGACTCAACAAATCTGCCAGCGATTCGGCTTTGCTGGCGTCTGCCGCAACGGTTTTCGCGCCGTAACGCGCATTGGCCATTTCGCTGGCGATGCGCGCACGATCCGGGCTGGAGTGACTACCGATGCGCACATTCGCGCCTGCGTCGGCGGCGAGTACCGCTGCTGCCATACCAACAGGCCCAGTGCCGCCGAGCACCAACACATCTTTGCCTTTCAAATCGGTGGAGTGCGTTTTGCGTAACTGGCGTTCGACGCAGGCGACCATCGCTGCTGCCGTGGTGAACGCGCCGCTCGGATCGGCAAATACCGATACTTCAAACGGCGGCACCATGGCGCGCTTGGCGACATCAAGCATGTCGGCAGCCAAGGCAATATCGCGCCCGCCGATAAATATGCCGGTGCGCTTGACGCCTTTCGGCCCGCGCGAAAAAATCGCGTCTTGCACCAGGCCGGTGATTTGATCCAACGTCACGTCAGTATAGGGAACCACATGTTGATAACCGGCGTCGTAAGCCATGTTGATGTCGAACGGGCTCATCTGGCGAACCGGGGTGAACATGTGAAGAATAAAAGGTTTTTCCATGATGTCTTTTGTAATTATTAAGAAGCCGATTTGAACGCGACTATATTGCTGACGGTTTTAACTTCGCCGCCACGATTGCGTGCCGAACAGATTTTGAATTCGAGTTGCTCGTGCTGCCAATTTTTACGCAAACCAGCGAGCAAGATTTGCGCTTGATTCTCCGATTCGACGATGGCGAAGCCGGTCGGCCCCCATGAGCTTTGACCAATTCCTGCAACTCCTTCGCGCTCCAACCAGTGCAAAATTTGCGTCACCAGCGGGCTGGTGTAACGCCCGCCTTGCGCCGGCGCAAAATAATCGCCTACAGTATTTTGTAATTCGTTGATGGCCGCGCCGAATTCCTGCGCGCGCGCTTCTGCCAACGCAGGCAAGGCATTCATCACCACGAGACGAGTCAGGTGCGCAGCCTTGTCCTCGGGGAAAATAGGCAAATCGCGAAAAGCATTTTTTTCCTGCGCGCCGTGCAGACCTTGCACATCGTGATGCATGACTAACAACACGCGCCAATGACTCGGAAAATGTAAACGACTGATCAAAGGCGGCAACGTGTCCGCGCTTCCGCGTCCCCCATCGACCAGAAAGCCGCCTTGCTCAAACGCGCCGACGCCGATGCCGGAACGATTACCGCGGTCGAGCATGAGGGCAATTTGTCGCGGAGAAAAATCCAGGCCGTACAGTTGCGTCGCCGCCATTCCGACGGCAATGGCAAGCTGCGTACCTGAACCGAGACCGGCATGTTCTGGTATGGCTCGTTCGATGTTTATGTGAGCGCCGCCGGGTAGCTGTATCTGCTGCTGCAATAAGCGTAGATAATTTTCTGCGCGCGCAGATTGCTCGCCTTCACAACGGACGTTATCCGCTTTCTCAGCGCGCAAGCGCACGCCGATTTCTTCCAACGCCAAACCGAGGCTGCCAAAGCGCCGACCCAAGGAGCCATTGAGGTCCATGAAACCCATGTGTAAACGAGCAGGCGCATCGACAGTGATGTGATTGGGGGAGGTCATGACTTACGGAAAATTTCTACACTAGTTAATCTTGTTATTAATCAGCAACTACCGTGCCACGCGCAAGATGCCTTTGTTAATACTACCTTAATTCTCAAGGATAAAATCCTTGCGACATGCATGGCACAAATTGTCCCACAGCCTGTGCAAAAAAGGGGAGTTTAGATTTTATCGCGGCTGATTTTCCCCCGACAATTTCGCAACGAGTACGCTACAATCATCACCAACTAAATAATCAATGGCATAGATTCTGCATTGATATTATTCATAATATTTTTACTTTTCTTTACTTGCGTTCATGGCTGATAGTCAACAGTTTCAACATATCCCCTGCCCGTTTTGCGGACTCGCGTGTGACGACCTCAGGATGAAAGTCGATGACGGGAAAATCCGCGCCACGCACAACGCTTGTCCGCGCGGCAGCGACGCCTTCGCCAGCCTCGACCCTCAGCCGTC
>JAYVGF010000216.1:0-2367 GCA_043772415.1 Betaproteobacteria bacterium | reverse complement strand
TTACAGCACAGGGCAAGGCGTGAAAGTTTTATACATCACCGAACGTGCGGTATTTGAATTACGCAACGGTCAGCTCACGCTGACAGAGATTGCGCCGGGTATGGACATGCAACGCGACATACTCGCGCATTGCGCGAAGGATATTGTGATTGCCGATGATTTAAAATTGATGGATGCGCGGATTTTCCGCACCACGCAGATGATAATATAACTTATTGATTTAATTGAACAATTTATAACTGATATTTGCGTGCAGAAACCAGATACCAAACTAAAGATAACACTTGCAGGATCAAACAAGTAACAAACGCCGCTTGATAACCTTGCGTCGCATAACCATGCGCTGTTGCGGGCCACAGGTTAATCACTGCGCCCATCGCCCATTGCATAATGAAGGCCGTTACAAACACCACCAAATTGATCGCCGTGCTGACGCGCCCGGATAGCGATGATGCGAACGCGGGCGTAAGAATGGAATAAGAGATGGAGCTCGCCGAGCCGCAAAAGCCGACCACCATCCATGCGATGAGCGAGCGGGGAAACCATTGCATCGCAAGCGCCGACCACACCACGATAATCACTATCGCATTCAGCGCGAATAATTTTGACGGGGCGAATCCGCGTTTCGCCAACGCCGTCGCGACCGTGCCGGATAAAAATTGTCCGGCCACCATCGCGCAGGCCATGGCGAATAAATATTGCGCGATGTCGGGCTGCGATAATTTCGCCACGTCGCGCAAATACGGCGCAGCCCACAAACCTTGTATCGACATGAACGTCGCCTGGATAAAAATCGCCAGCGGCGCAATGCGCCAGAATTTTCCGCTGGCGAAAATGCCCGCTGCGCCACGTAATTGTTCGCCTATCGTGGCGTGGCCGTGAGTCATTTCACGTTCCGGATAAACAAAAAATACCAGGGCGGCGGTGCCTAAAGTCATCGCCCCGAGGATGATGAATAGGGTATGCCAATCGGTAATGCGCAGTGCGGCCTCGACGGGTATCGTCGCGCTCAATGCGCCGAGCCCGCCCGCCGCGAGCACGTAGCCATTCATTGCCGGTAATTTATGCACCGGAAACCATTGCGTGAATGCCTTGAAAGCCGCCATCAAACAACCGGAGACACCGAGCCCGATGAGCGCACGCCCGATGAGCAAACCGGTCAGGCTATGGCTCAAGCCGAATATCAGCGAGCCACTGGCGGCGATCACTAGCAAGCCCGACTGCACCCGACGCGGGCCGTAACGATCGAGCAACACGCCAAGCGGAAATTGAAACAAGGCGAAGGCTAAAAAATACGCTGACGTCAGTAAACCAAGGCTGGTCGCATCGAGACCGAGTTCCTGCGTCAGCTTGGGCGAAATCACCGCATTGATGGTGCGGAATAAATAGGAAATAAAATAACCGCAGGCGAAGGGGATGAAAATTCGCGCGAACTGAGAAGTTGTAATGGTTAAGGCAGGGAGGGGGGTGACGGACATCAGGGTTTCAATAAATGAAAAATGAGACTAGGAGTAGGTGCAGATTATATCCTGTACCTTAGCATTTCTAGAGAAGTGAATGGAGTCTGAGCGGAAAATCGATATGCCGTCCCCTCCCTTTCAACCCTCGGCCACTTCACCCGAGGACAAGGGGGAGGGATAGGGTGGGGATGGGTTCCGAAAGATGCCAAGCGAAACACCCATCCCCACCCCAACCCTCACCTTGAAGGGGAGAGCGTGTAATTGAAAAATATCGCCGGACAGTAACTACTTTACCTGCTCAAACTTCTCAATCGCGTCGCGCAACACTTTCGGTACGCTCACCGCCTTGCGCGTGGTCGGATCGGCGTTGACATAAATCAACTCACCGTTCACCAGCAAAGTGTCGCCGCGATAAATCTCCAGCAGAAATTGCATACTCGAATTACCGATGCGCGCGACGCGCACGGCGATATCGACTACGTCGTCAAACTCCGCCGACGCGTGATACTCCACCGACGCTTTTTTCACATACAAATCGCTGCCCTGTGAAGTCAGTCCTTCGGGATAAGGAAAGCCCAACGCGCGCCAATATTCGGTGACGCCGATATCGAAGTAGGCAAGATAATGCCCGTTGAACACAATGCCTTGTTTATCGACTTCGGCCCAACGGATGCGTAATGGTGTGGTGAAATTAAAATCGGAGCGTGGCATAATTATTAAATAAAATCATATAGTTACAAATAGTGCTGTCATTCCCGCGCAGACGAGAATCCAGCGAAAACAAAACATGCTGTTAACATCAAGTTTTTGAACTGCGCTGGATTCCCGCCTGCGCGGGAATGACGGGGTAAATGTTTCATTGCAGGTTGAATAAAAAATAGGTTTCTCGCTTCGCCCTGAATGACAA
>JAYVGF010000215.1:0-5026 GCA_043772415.1 Betaproteobacteria bacterium | reverse complement strand
TCTGAAAAAATTCCATATCGATTTTTATTCCACCGGCCAACCGAAATTATTCGCCAGCGATCTTGAAGTGGTGAACAAAACCACCGGCAAAAAAACCGTCGCGACCATAGAAGTGAACAAACCCCTTATCGTCGATGGCATCGCTATTTACCAAGCGAACTTCGGTGATGGTGGCACCGGGCTGAAATTACGTGCGTGGAATCTCGTCGCGCCTAATTTGCAACCTATTGATTATAATGGAAAAATTAACGAAGCTAAAACGCTGAATATCGCCAACGCCGAATACCGCGCCGAGTTCACCGACTTCCGTCCGTTCAACGTAGAAAACCTCGGCACCGGCGCAACAGAAAAAGTTGAAGACAGCGCGCTCAAAACTTTCGAGAGCAAACTCACCAAGCTTTCCAGCTTGCCGGGCAAAAAAGATTTGCATAACGTCGGTCCGAATTTTCAATTCCGTTTGCGCGATGCGCAAGGCCAGGCGCACGAATTTACCAACTATATGTTGCCGGTCACGATTGACGGCCGTAGTTATTTCGTCAGCGGCACGCGCGCCACGCCGAGCGAACCCTTCCGCTATTTGCGCATGCCCGCCGACGAAAACGGCGAAGTCGACGGCTACATGCAATTCCGCGCCGCGTTATTGGATAAAACCATACGCGAACAAGCGGTGGGCAAGTTTGTCGAATCGACTATGACGCAAGCCAAGCTGAATGAAGATATGCGCGAAAAATTACGCGCCAGCGGCGCGACGATTATGGAAATATTCGCGACTAAAGGTTATGAAGGCATCGCCGCGCACATCGAAAAAACCGTGGCCGAACCCGAGCGCGAAAAAGCTGCGCAAACCATCATTCGTTTGCTCGATGGCTTGGTGCTGCAAACCTGGCAACTTGCGCGCGCGAAAGCGGGCAAACCCCCCGCAACCATGGATGAAAAAGCCTCGCAGTTTTTACGCGACGCGATGAACGCCAGCAGCGACAGTTTTTTTTACGGCGCGCCGGTGTATTTGCAACTCATCTCCTATGATGAAGTAAAAGCCAGCGGCCTACAGTTGACCCGCTCGCCGGGACAGAATATTGTGTATTTTGGCTCGGTGTTATTGGTGTTAGGCGTGTTCGCCATGTTCTATATCCGCGAACGCCGTATGTGGTTATTGATCAAACCACAAGCCAACAAAATATTATTCGCCATGTCGAGCAACCGCAAGACGCAGGATTTCGAAAAAGATTTCGAGCAACATAAAATACGCTTGGGCGATTTGTTGGGGCAACAAGAAAATAAAGCGCCAGCGTGAATTAAAAATTTTGCATTTGCGCTTGAAAAAAAGTTAGCGCGACTTGGAAAAAAGCAGCAGGAGTTTTAGAGAAAGTCCCCTCCCCTTCAAGGGGAGGGTTAGGGTGGGGATGGGTAGATTTGAGATGTCATTATCGACACCCATCCCCCTCCTAACCTCCCCCTTGAGGGGGAGGGACTTCTTGGAAGGTTGGGCCCGCCAAGTAAATGGAAGCCAGTAGCTGATGGATTGATAAACTAAAAAAACGTCAGCGTAAGTTGAGAAAGTTAGCACAGGTTGAAAAAAAGCAGCAGGAGTTTTAGAGAAAGTCCCCTCCTCTTCAAGGGGAGGGTTAGGGTGGGGATGGGTAAATTTGAGATGACATTATCGACACCCATCCCCCTCCTAACCTCCCCCTTGAAGGGGGGGGGACTTCTTGGAAGGTTGGGCCCGCCAAGTAAATACAGGCCAGTACGCGATAGATTGGTAAAGTTGAAAAAATAAAGTAACGAATATTAGAGAAAGTCCCCTCCTCTTCAAGGGGAGGGGCTAGGGTGGGGATGGGTAGATTTGAGATGTCGTTATCGACACCCATCCCCCACCTAACCTCCCCCTTAAAAGGGTAGGGACTCCTTGGAAGGTTCGGGCTGCCAGGAAATAATAAGCTGAAGTAAATATGCGACCAGTAGCGAGACAACTTCACAGACAAATAGTTAAACAGATACAAGCCATACAACAGAGGCAACAAACATGAACACCACCACCTTATTCACCGCACCCCAGCCCTTCTTCAAACGACTCTCAGCGATAGATTGGCTATTCGCCTTCGCCCTCATCGCCGGCAGCCTGTTCGCGCTACAAAAATACGGGCATTGGATGGACGCGTACGAAAAAGGTTTTGTGTTTTTATTTTGCGCCGGCTTCATCTGGCTCGGGTGGAAATGGAAACCGATCCGCATCCTCATTCCCGTTATCACCGTCGTTGCGCTATTCGCCATCAGCCTCTATCACGGTGACGCCACGCGCGCGAAGTCGGCGTTCTTTTTGAAATACATGATCGCAAGCCAATCCGCCATTATGTGGATGAGCGTGCTGTTCATCATGGCGACCTTGGCCTATTGGTTCGGCACCTTCGCCCGCTCGGAATTCTCGCAGAAATTCGGCAGAGGTTTAACCTGGAGCGCAGTGGCGATGGGCCTCATCGGTCTGCTGGTGCGCTGGTACGAGTCTTATCTCATCGGTGCGGACGTCGGCCATATCCCGATCAGCAATTTGTATGAAGTGTTCATTCTGTTTTCCATGATCACCGCACTGCTGTATTTGTATTACGAAGATAGATATCAGACTTTGCAAATGGGCGGTTTCGTGTTGCTCATCATCAGCGCCGCAGTGGCGTTTTTACTCTGGTACACCTTTGCAAAGGCCGCGCACGAAATCCAACCGCTGGTCCCCGCGCTGCAATCCTACTGGATGAAAATCCACGTCCCCGCCAACTTCGTCGGCTACGGCGCGTTTTCGTTGGCCGCGATGATCGGCGTTGCGTATTTATTGTCGAGCAAAGGCATCCTCACCTCGCGCTTGCCCTCACTCGAAACGCTAGACGACGTGATGTACAAATCCATCGCCATCGGCTTCGCCTTTTTCACCATCGCGACGATATTAGGCGCGATGTGGGCCGCCGAAGCCTGGGGCGGCTACTGGAGCTGGGACCCAAAAGAAACCTGGGCGCTCATCGTATGGCTCAACTATGCCGCGTGGTTGCACATCCGTTTAACCAAAGGCCTGCGCGGACCGCTGCTCGCGTGGTGGGCAGTGATTGGTTTGGTGGTCACGACGTTTGCGTTCTTGGGTGTGAATATGTTTTTGAGTGGTTTGCACTCTTATGGGACGTTGTAAATTTCGACTTTATATCTTGTTTTGAATAAATAATGAAAAGGAAATTATATGAAGAAAAAAATAACGTTGGTATTGAGCCTTGGATTGATATTAACGGGCTGCCAAAACGATCCCAGTCAGACGGAGTTGAAGCAGCGGGAGCTTGAGCAAATCCAAGTAGATTTACGTGCGCTTAAGCCAGAGCAAACTTGTTCGGCAGACACGCAGTGTTCTCTGTTAGGTGTTGGTGGGTCTATATGTGGCGGAGCAGGGAGTTATTTACCTCTCTCAATTATGTCGCCCAATAAAGTGGCCGCTGAGAATTTAGCCCAAAGGCATGTAGCGCTCAGCCTTGAGTTGATTCCTGCAGAAGCGTTTAGAACTTGTGCAAAAGTGGCGCCGCCAACCGTAGCATGTATGGATAGCAAGTGCGTGGTGACCAGCCCCAATTACGTACCGCCGTTTTGAACAGATAATACATATTTAAAAATATGACGGCTGGTTAAGGCGTTAAAATTAAATCGTGGTTTTATCCAACATCGCCTTTAGCGTCACCAATCTCGAATAGCCTTGAACGTTCCCTACTGCTTGCGGCTCATAGTCGCCGGAGCATTTCAAATCCTCTTTGCTCATTTCGTCAAAAGGGCTGAGTTCGCCGGTTTGATTAGCTAGACACACCAATGTTTGAATTTACAGAGGACGTTTCTGGCGTGTACTGCCAGTTGGATGAGTTAGCTTTGCCGTTTGCTTCGTAAGTTCCAGTAAACTATTCAGCGCTTCATTCACCGCCGCCGAAGTAGAAAACGCTTTGGCCACTTCCGGGTTAAGCAAGACTAAATTAGTGCCTTTGTTATAAGAGCCTAAAAATTTACCTCGTGAGCCTTTGCCTAGCGTTTCACGTTTGTACTCGGGGCGTAAATCGTCACTATTCTTCATAAATTTTCCTTTCTGCGCGTGTCGCCCGACGCGCGCTGATGATTCGAACTAATTCACTTCGATAGGTGTGAGATAAAACTAATAAATGGCCATTGTGCGATAAGCCAAAGGTCAAGTAACGGACTTCACCGGTTGAATGGTCGGGGTCGCGGAATGTAACGGCGAGCGGGTCGCCGAATATTGAAGCAGCGTCTTCAAAAGCGATTTTGTGCTTTTTTAGATTAGCTTCAGCTTTATTGTTATCCCAAACAAATTTCATGGATTAATTCTACGCCTTGAAAAAGAAAAAAGCTAAAGCCAGCTTCCATGCTTATGTATGCATCAGCTTGGCGTTTTATACACCATTGCCTTTGTACCCCACCAACACTACGCCGACGATGCACAGCAGTAAGCCCAGCAGGTTGACCGGCGTAAGTTGTTCGCGGAAAAACAGTACGCCGATAAACATCAGCGCGATATTCACCGCGACGCTGGTCATGATGTAGCCGGTGCTCAAGCTCCAGCCGTGGCGGTACATGAGCAAAAAGCCGATTTCGATGCCCACGATGGTCACGGCGACGCCTATTTGCGCCCAGCCGATTTTTTGCGCGTGTTGCATGAATTCGCCGCCCGGTACAAAAAACGGTACCAGCGCGCAGGTGAGCAACAGCGCGACTAGATATACGCCGATCACCGACACGACCGGGTTGATATCCGTCGGGATTTTTTTGGTGAATATTTGATAGCCGATCATGGAGATTACCGCGATGGCGGCGGAAATGAGATATAGGCCGGATTTGTCTTGCATGGAGATTCCTTAAAATTACGTAGAGAAATAAAATAGAACAGGGCAGTTTTTTTGCCTGGCGGATTCAACTCTGAAGTGCAACTTTTGTAAGTGAATTTAGGTGGCGAGCTGCGATACTATCGGAGCCACTTAAACGACCAAGTAAAAGGAGCACA
>JAYVGF010000214.1:0-10108 GCA_043772415.1 Betaproteobacteria bacterium | reverse complement strand
GGGCTGGTGCCTCGGTTGAATAACTCAAAAAAATCGTTACTTAGCGGCGCACCTGCGTTGCCGCCGCCGCCATAGACTTGGCTGATAACCACACTGTTGGAAAGCGCAAAAGCGGGATTCGGAACGAATGCCGCTAACAATAGGCAAGCTAGCGGGAAAAAACCGGCGGCATGACGCGGTGCCCGAACTACGGAGCGCAGGTTTAGTGCGAATTTTTTTGCGCGCGCAAGTATGGCTAACAAGATAAGGGTTCTTTTCAGGTGGGTAGGGCACGCGCTAAGCAAAATGCTATTCACCTTACATCAATCAATGCGCAAG
Source organism: Betaproteobacteria bacterium (assembly GCA_043772415.1). Taxonomy (GTDB): domain Bacteria; phylum Pseudomonadota; class Gammaproteobacteria; order Burkholderiales; family JBEEJL01; genus JBEEJL01. The sequence goes on along the minus strand of JAYVGF010000214.1, from coordinate 9,790 downwards.
CAAAAGCACTATTTACGTTGTAGTGTGGTCGCTAAGGCAACGTGGTCCGACAGCCGCGACCAGTTGCGGCCTTTGAGTGAGTGGGCGGATTTGACGACAAAACCGCGCACGTAAATTCTATCCAGACTGAATATCGGTAATCCTGCTGGATAACTTAATGCCGGATGGCCGTTGGCCGTTTCAAAAGCTTCGCGCACATCAAGTTTGCTTTTGAGTACCTGGCTGGCTTTGAGCCGCCAATCGTTGAAGTCGCCGGCGATGACCAGCGGCGCGTTGTGCGGCACCAGTCGGTCGATGCGTTCGCATAATAATTCGAGTTGTTCGCCGCGCCCTTTTGCGCCGAGGCCGAGATGGACGCAGACGCAATGCAGCGGCTCATCCCAACCCGGCACGGCAAGTTCGCAATGTAATAACCCGCGGCTTTCAAACCTATGTGTGGAGATGTCTTCGTTTTCCCATTTGGTGATCGGGTATTGGCTGAGGATAGCGTTGCCGTGATGGCCTTCGTCATACACGGCATTTTTGCCGTAAGCGAAATCGGTCCATAAATCGCTGGCGAGGAATTCGTGTTGCGGTTCGCGCGGCCAGTTGTGGTGGCGCGCGGCGCGGCGGTCATGGCTACCCTGCACTTCCTGCAAAAACACCACATGCGCGCCGAGGCTGCCGATTTTTTCGCGCAAGTCGTGCACCGTCATGCGGCGATTAAAGCGCGAGAAGCCTTTATGGATGTTGAAGGTGGCGATATGGAGGAGTTCGGACATTGCTGTGGTCAATCAATTATTTTATCGATACGTCATTTTGAGCCACAGGGTAAATGTTTGCTATGTGCTACTTCACTGCTATTTCAGCATAGCTTAATTTCTCTATAATTGTCGTTGCTGGTTCGAATGTCGTTTTATATAACCTATTGATTAACATTATCTTTTTCTGACTCTTGATTAGGCTGATTTCGCTTCACCAACTCCGCGACAAACGCTTCGAATTGCCTGCGCACTTGGCGCTTTAATATGCTTGAGCCGATCAGCGGCGGCACCCAAAAATCCGGTTCCATGTCGGCGACATAATTGAGCCGCGTGTTATCACCCTCTTGCACAAGCTTGGTCGAGGTGCGCATGGATTTGAAATTGCCGCTGACCAAGGTGGACTTTATTTCTGTCATTAACGTAAGCTCAACATCGCGCACCACTTCAAATTTAAACTTGAACGGTCCGATGCCGCTCTTACCTTTCTGTTCGACGCGTATTTTATTGTCTTCCTTACTCATAATGCGGCTGCTGGTCATATCCGGCACATACTCGTGCATGTGTTCATAGTCCGTCAGCACTTCAAAAATTAACTTAGGCGGATAGCGCAAAAGCAAATGACCGTCAATTTTGATTGTGTTGCCATCGCGTTCAAAATTAATTTTCATGTCCTCTGCATGTGTCGCCCGCGCGAACAGTAGCAACAGCAGGCAGAGAAATAATTTTAGTTTCAAAGCTTTACTTTCGACGCTACGCGCGCGGGGAGCTCAAGAATCGCTTCTCGATTGCTGTGTGAAAAAACTTTTTCAGCGGCTTGTTGATACGGCAACCAGACAAAACTTAAATGTTCGCGCGGCGCGATTTTTACCTGCTGCGCGATGGGCACCTGCAAACCGAAGACATGCTCGGTGTTATGCAGCGTACCCGGCGCATAGCGATATTGCCAGATCGGATAAATATCATAGACGGTTTGCTTATGCCAATCGGTGAGCATGAATTGATGCGCAACGAGACCGGTTTCCTCGCGCACTTCGCGGATGGCGGTGTCGCGGAGGGATTCAGCTTCGCTGTCTTGGCTGCCGGTGACCGATTGCCAAAAACACGGATGATCCGCGCGTTCGAGTAACAGCACTTGCAAGTCGAGTGTGTGGATGACGATGAGCGTGGAGACGGGGATTTTGTGAGATTGGGTCACGTAGTATTGCGCTTCCTGAATGGCCTTACATGGAAACTCGGTGATTTCGCGTGCGCGCGGCGCACCCTACAAACTATTGTCATCCTGAGCAAAGCGAAGGATCTGCTTTTCAGTGGTGGTATGCGCACAAAAACAAAAGCAGATTCTTCACTTTATTTACAATGACGGGTTTTCGATTTATGGCTCGGCTAAACCCATCCCCACCCTAACCCTCCCCTTGAAAGGGAGGGGATTTTCTTTACGCTTTCGCCACTTCCACATTACGCAAACGAATATGCAATTCGCGTAATTGTTTTTCATCCACTTCACTAGGCGCTGCCGTCAACAAACATTGCGCGCGCTGGGTTTTTGGGAAAGCGATAACGTCGCGGATAGATTCGGCGCCGGTCATCATGGTGACGATGCGGTCAAGGCCGAAGGCCAAACCGCCGTGCGGTGGCGCGCCGTATTGCAAGGCGTCGAGCAGGAAACCGAATTTGAGTTTGGCTTCTTCTTCGCCGATGTTGAGCGCGCGGAATACTTTCGACTGCACGTCTTCTTTGTGTATGCGCACCGAGCCGCCGCCGAGTTCCCAGCCGTTCAATACGCAGTCGTAGGCTTTGGCAATCGCCTTGCCCGGATCGCTGCTGAGATATTCTTCGTGGCCGTCTTTCGGCGCGGTGAACGGATGATGGCAGGCGTTCCAGCGTTTGGCTTCGTCGTCATATTCGAACATGGGGAAATCAACCACCCACAACGGCTTCCAATCTTTGCTCGCCAATCCACGCTCGTGGCCGACTTTGACGCGCAATGCGCCGAGGGCGTCGTTGACGACTTTGGCTTTGTCCGCGCCGAAGAAAATCAAATCGCCGTTCTGCGCGCCGGTGCGCGTGAGAATTTCCTGCAACACATTGGGCGGCAGGAATTTCACGATCGGCGATTGCAAACCTTCTTCGTTGATTTTGCTGATGTCGTTGACTTTGATATAGGCCAAACCTTTGGCGCCGTAAATGGCGACGAAGGTGGTGTAGTCATCAATCTCTTTGCGCGACAGGGTAGCGCCGCCGGGAATTTTCAACGCGGCAACTCTACCGCCGACCATATCGGCTGCGCCACGGAAAACTTTGAACTCGACGGTTTTCATCAAGTCGGTCAGTTCGGTAAATTGCAACGGCACGCGCATGTCGGGTTTGTCTGAACCGTATAGCTGCATCGCGTCAGCGTAGCTCATGCGCGGGAAAGGATGCGGCAGCACAGTGTTCAAGACATTTTTGAACAAGGTGCGGATCAGGTCTTCCATCATCGCGGTGATTTCGTCTTCGGTGAGGAACGAGGTCTCGACGTCGATCTGGGTGAATTCCGGCTGACGGTCCGCGCGCAAATCTTCGTCGCGGAAACATTTGGTGATTTGGTAATAGCGGTCGAAGCCCGCCACCATGAGCAATTGTTTGAACAACTGCGGCGATTGCGGCAAGGCGAAAAATTGTCCTGCATTGACGCGGCTCGGCACTAAATAATCGCGCGCGCCTTCCGGCGTCGATTTGGTCAGCATCGGCGTTTCGATGTCGATAAAACCTTTGGCGTCGAGAAACTTGCGCGTCTCCATCGCCACTTTGTAACGCAGTTTCAAATTATTCTGCATCAGCGGACGACGCAAATCGATCACACGATGCGTGAGACGCGTGGTCTCGGAAAGATTTTCGTCGTCGAGCTGGAACGGCGGTGTGAGCGAGGCGTTGAGAATTTCGATTTCTTTGGCCACGACTTCGATTTCGCCGCTAATCAAATTTTTGTTCACCGCGCCTTCTGGACGCGGGCGTACCTTACCGATAATTTTCAGCACGAATTCATTGCGCACTTGTTCGCCGATGGAAAACATGGCTTGGTTATCCGGATCGCAGACGATTTGCACCATGCCTTCGCGATCGCGCAAGTCGATGAACAACACGCCGCCATGATCGCGCCGACGATGTGCCCAACCGTATAAAGTGACCACTTGGCCCAAATATTTTTTATCTAACAGTCCGCAATATTCTGTACGCATATACACCTAAAAAATTCAATTAAATCAAATAGTTATAATTAAACAGTGATCTTCGCTTGATCGCCATTTTTTTTCAATTTTCCGTCTGGCCCGACGACGCCCATCGACACAATATATCGCAGCGCTTCATCAACGCTCATATTGAGTTCGTGCACTTGGCTTTTCGGCAACATCATAAAAAACCCTGATGTCGGGTTCGGCGTCGTCGGCAAAAACACGCTTATGTGATCGCCTTGCAAATGTGCCGCCACTTCTTCGCTCGGCACGCCGGTTTGAAAAGCGATCGACCATGAACCCGCATGCGGATACTGAATCAACACCGCTTTGCGAAACGCCTGGCCGTTGGAAGAAAACAAAGTGTCGCTGACTTGCTTGACGCTGCTGTAGATCGATTTCACCACGGGGATACGATTGAGCAAACTTTCCCATGCCAGCAGCAATTGCCGGCCAAAAAAATTCGCCGCCAATACACCAGTGAGAAATATGATGACCAAAGTCAGCAAGGTGCCGAGGCCCGGAATATCAAAACCGAGTAAAGTTTTAGGTTGATAAGCCAACGGCAACAGCAATAGCGTCTGGTCCATGGTGTTGATAATGGTCCTGAGCACCCAGACGGTAATCGCCAGAGGAATCAATACGACAAGACCGGTGAAGAAATATTTTTTCATAAATTGAATAATCAGTGCGAACAATCGCTGCTATGTACGTGCGCAGCGGGTGCGGCTTCGGTTTTGGTTTCCGTTTTGGTTTCCGTCTTTACTTCTGTTTTTGTTTCGGCGGCCGCGGTCGTGGTCGCGGCGGCGGCAGGTTTGGTTTTGAAATCCGACGCGTACCAACCGCTACCCTTCAACTGAAAGCCGGCAGCCGACAACATTTTATTTAGCGTGCCTTTAGCCTTGCACTCAGGACAATCGGTCAGCAAATCATCCGACATTTTTTGCAAAAATTCTTTTTGCATGCCGCAACTGCTGCAGCGGTATTCATAAATAGGCATTTTGTGTTCCTGCAAGCATCTAAAACAAGACGCGAATTATACCTTAAAGCGTGCCATCCCTTGCAGGTGTCGCAGAGGGAAAAAGATACAGCTAGATTTGTTTTTTCCTCGCGGCATAATTAAAAATTTAATATAATCAAATAGTTATCATTAAAACAAAAAAGGAGCCTTGAGGCTCCTTTCGCTTTGCAGAGAAACTTAACGTATCAAAACGGAATGTCATCCTCGAAATCATCAAACTTCGCCGCGCTGCCTTTGGCAGGGCTGGAGGATCCGCCCGATGGTTTGCTGCTGCCTTGCGACGGCGGGCCGTCGCGCTCGGAAGCATCGCCGCCACCCATGCCGGGACGCGAGCCGAGCATTTTCATTTCGCTGGCGATGACTTCTGTTGTGTAACGGTCTTTGCCTTCTTTGTCCTGCCACTTGCGCGTTTCGAGGCGGCCTTCGACATAAATTTGGCTACCCTTTTTCAAATACTCACCGGCGATTTCGGCCAGGCGACGATAAAAAGTAATCCGGTGCCATTCGGTTTTTTCTTGTTTCTCGCCAGCTTTGTCTTTCCAGGTTTCCGTGGTCGCGATGGTGATATTGGTGACCGCTTCGCCGTTAGGCATGTAGCGCGTCTCGGGGTCTTTACCTAGGTTGCCGATGAGAGTGACTTTATTCAGTGATGCCATGTTGATGCTCCTTATTTATTTGCGTTATGTAGGTGAAACAACCGCCGTGACTCCCTCATTTTCGGGGCTTCCCAGTAATTTTAATACAGCTTGCTCATCAAAGCCTGATTTATTTGTCTTGAGGATGGCGATGCCCTCGCCCGCGATGACGATGGCTTCGCGCACGCCGTCCATAACAAGTAATTTTTGCGTCAGTGATTTTGCTTCAGCTTCATTCACATCCGGCGCGTGAAAACTGCGCGTCCGCACTTGTGCGGGCGCTTGCATGCCCCATGACGCGAACAACCATATTAAAACCATCGCCGCGCAAAACAGCATCACCGCCGACATGCCATTATGTTGCGACAGCCAACCACCGACTGCCGCGCCGATAAAGGTGCCGAGAAATTGTATGCTGCTGTAAATGCCGGACGCTGTGCCCTTGGCGCCGACCGGCGCGATGCGCGAAATCAGCGAAGGCAAATTGGCTTCGAGGATATTGAACGCAGTAAAAAATAAAGTCAGCGCCATCAGCAAACCCCAACTGCTGGCCATAAAAAATTTCGCCAGCAACAACGACACCAGCAACAACATAATCGCGCCGATAAAGACCGGTTTGGTTTTGCCTTTGGTCTCGGCCAAAATCACGGGTGGCAACATCAACACAAACGATATCAACATGACGGGCAAATAAATTTGCCAGTGATGATCTGCGGCAACACCCGCGTCTTTCAACGCGAATGGCACCACGACGAACAGCGCCATCAAGCACGCATGTAAAGCGAAAATGCCGACGTTGAGTCTCTGCAATTCGCGCATGCCCCACACTTCGCGCAACAAAGCTGGCCGCGCTTCCGCGTCGGAATGAAAATGCGACGCGATGGGATCGGGCACTATGAATTTCACTACCAGCATCGCCAACAGCGCGAGCACGCCAGTCATGGCGAAGATGCCAGGCACGCCTATCGCCCGATTCAAAATCGGCGCCAGCATGAACGACACGCCGAAAGTCACGCCGATGGTCGCGCCTATCATCGCCATCGCCTTGGTGCGATGCTCCTCGCGAGTGAGATCGGCGAGCATGGCGATGACAACGGCAGACACCGCGCCCGCACCTTGCACCACACGGCCGAAAACAATCCAGTAAATATCATGCGACGACCCGGCAATAAAACTGCCGCTAGCAAATAACATTAGTCCGAAATACAGAACTCTTTTGCGCCCGTACTTGTCCGATAGCCAGCCGAAGGGGATTTGCAACGCGGCTTGTGTGAGGCCGTATGCGCCGAGCGCGATGCCGATTAAAGTGTGGTCGGTTCCGCCGGGCAAGCTCGCAGCGTATAACGCGAACACCGGCAAAATGATAAACATGCCCAACATGCGCAAACTGAAAATCGCCGCAAGACCCGCAGCGGCGCGACGTTCTAAGGCGGTGAGTTTTTCTGAAGCGAGATCAGCGGGCATAAAACGGCGTGTGGGATTCTTGTAGGCTTTGTCGAGGGTAATTAAACAGCACTATCAACAGCATGGGAAAAGTTTGTCGAGTGGCGTATATTAACAGGTTGCCCAACTTCTCTCTAACTCGCTTGTGCTTCGAAACATTTCCGCACTCGCATAAATAATATTCAATTAAATTAAATACTTATGGAATACATCAAAGTACGCGGCGCACGCACGCACAATCTGAAAAACATCAGTCTCGACATTCCGCGCAATCAATTGGTGGTGATTACCGGGCTTTCCGGCTCGGGCAAATCTTCGCTCGCGTTCGATACGCTTTACGCCGAAGGTCAGCGACGTTACGTCGAATCGCTATCGGCGTATGCGCGGCAATTTTTGCAGTTAATGGAAAAGCCCGACGTGGATTTGATCGAAGGTTTGTCGCCGGCGATCTCGATTGAGCAAAAAGCGACGTCGCATAATCCGCGCTCCACCGTCGGCACCGTGACCGAGATTCACGATTACTTGCGCTTGTTGTTCGCTCGCGCAGGCGATCCGTTTTGCCCTGAACACAATATCAAATTGGAAGCACAAAGCGTGGCGCAAATGGTCGATCATGTGCTCGCCCTGCCCGCCGACACCAAGCTGATGATCCTGTCGCCCATCGTCGCTAATCGTAAAGGTGAACAAGTCGAAATGATCGACGATTTGCGCTCGCATGGTTTTGTGCGTGTGCGCATCAACGGCAAAGTGTGTGAAATCGACGCGACGCCGAAGCTGGATAAAAATAAAAAACACACTATCGAAGTGGTGGTCGATCGACTCAAAGTCGGCGCCGACATGAAACAACGCCTGGCGGAAAGTTTTGAAACTGCCCTGCGTCACGCCGACGGTCGCGCGCTCGCGGTGGAAATGGATAGCGGAACGGAACATATGTTCTCCGCGCGTTTTGCTTGCCCAGTGTGTTCGTATTCGTTGCAAGAGCTAGAGCCACGTTTGTTTTCGTTTAACAACCCGATGGGCGCGTGTCCGCGTTGCGATGGCTTGGGACAAATCAGTTTCTTCGACCCCAAACGCGTGGTCGCGTTTCCGCATATGTCGCTCGCGGCGGGCGCGGTAAAAGGTTGGGATCAACGCAACCAGTTTTATTTCCAGATGATGGTGAACCTTGCCGAGCATTACCAATTTGATCTCGACAAACCATTCGAAGAACTGCCGGAAAAAATCCGCAACATCCTTTTGTTCGGCAGCGGCAAAGACAAAATCGCTTTCAAATATCCGGGCGAGCGCGGCAAATTGGCGGTGCGCGAACATACGTTTGAAGGCATTATCGTCAATCTTGAACGCCGCTACAAAGAAACCGATTCCCTTGTTGTGCGCGAGGAGTTGTCTAAATATCTCAACAGCCAGCCCTGCCCGGAATGCGAAGGCACGCGTCTGCGCATCGAAGCGCGCAATGTACGCGTGGCGGATAAAACCATTTACGAAATCAGCGCCATGCCGCTGAAGCATACGCAAACGCTATTTGAAAAATTAAAACTCAAAGGCCACAAGCAGGCCATCGGCGAAAAAATTATCAAAGAAATCGCCGCACGCGTGCAGTTCCTCAACAACGTCGGGTTGGATTATTTACAGCTCGAACGCTCGGCCGACACCCTCTCCGGCGGCGAAGCGCAACGTATTCGCTTAGCCTCGCAAATCGGCTCCGGCTTAACCGGCGTGATGTACGTGCTCGACGAGCCATCCATCGGTTTGCATCAACGTGACAACGACCGCTTGCTCACTACCTTGAAACGCCTGCGAGATTTGGGTAACTCGGTGATCGTGGTTGAGCATGACGAAGACGCGATACTCAACGCCGACTATGTTTTCGACATGGGACCCGGCGCGGGCGAGCACGGCGGCAAGATTGTCGCCGAAGGCACTCCGGCGCAGATTTTGAAAAACCCGCAATCCCTCACCGGAAAATATTTGTCCGGCAAAGCTGGCATCATTATCCCCAAGCAACGCACCAAGCCGGATAAAAAACGCCGCCTCACCATCACCCACGCGACGGGTAATAATTTAAAAAACGTCACGTTGAATATTCCGGTTGGTTTATTCACTGCCATTACCGGCGTCTCCGGTTCGGGTAAATCCACGCTGATTAACGACACACTGTATTACGCCATCGCGCGCCATCTATATGGCAGCACCAGCGAGCCGTCGGCGCACGAAGAAATTCATGGTCTGGAATTTTTCGACAAAGTCATCAGCGTCGATCAAAGCCCCATCGGGCGCACACCGCGTTCCAACCCGGCCACCTACACCGGCTTGTTCACGCCGATCCGCGAATTATTCGCCGGCGTAAAAGAATCGCGCGAACGCGGCTATGGCCCCGGTCGTTTTTCTTTCAACGTCAAAGGCGGCCGCTGCGAATCCTGCCAAGGCGATGGCGTGATCAAAGTCGAAATGCATTTTCTACCCGACGTGTATGTGCCGTGCGATGTCTGCCACGGCAAACGCTACAACCGCGAAACATTGGACGTGCGTTACAAAGATAAAAACATCACCGAAATTCTCGCACTCACCGTCGAGCACGCGCACGAGTTTTTCAAAGCGGTGCCTGTCGTCGCGCGCAAATTACAAACCCTGCTCGACGTCGGCCTCGGCTACATCACACTCGGCCAAAGCGCGACGACGCTTTCAGGCGGCGAAGCGCAACGGGTGAAACTGTCACTGGAATTATCCAAACGCGAC
>JAYVGF010000213.1:0-3611 GCA_043772415.1 Betaproteobacteria bacterium | reverse complement strand
CATAGACCTATACGATCGGTTCACCCCTGGGAGAAATTATGCGCGGGGCTCGACCTACGAGGAAGTGTTTATTCGCAGCAGGGTTGATACTGACTTTATTTAGTGTACATCCCGCCCACGCAGCCGAAACGACTTCAACGAACCCGCTGTCGGCTCAGTCTGCTGCCGCGAAAAGTCCACCCCTGAAAGTTGGGCTTGTGGCATTTGCCAAGTCGCGCGGTTTCAGCGTTTGTGCGAGCGAACTCGAAGCGCTTGATCAAAATCTGTTTCGTGACAGCGACTATTCACTGCGTGCGTTTCTCGCCGAGACCAACGTCAATACCAAGCCATTTTCAGCACTGATCGACTCACGCAAGGCCAACCCCCAGGGAGGCTATGCCCGTGCGCTCACCAACATTGTGATAACCCCGGGTGGCGGGAAGGGTAGCCGATGCACCGTCATGTATGAGCAGACCCTGTATCACGACCAACATTGCGACACGGTGCGGCTACAAATGGCAGCTTTCGCGCCCGAATCGGGTCCAACTTCTTTCGGCTCGATTACATTCGACCTGTTGCGCAACATGACGCTCACGATCATTCCAGTCGGCAGTGCGCAGTGCGTAACGGTAGTCAAAGAGGTTGCATACTAAGCAGGCTAACGGTGACCCGCGCTGCCAGCCGAACTTGCGAATCCAGAAATGAAGTGCAGACGTTTGCCAGTTGATTCCACTTGCCATGACACCCGAACTTTTTCTTGATACTGGTGGTTACCATCGCGTCGCGAACGGTCGCCACGGCTTCGTGATGTACAACCGCTTCGACACGTATATTGGTCGTTCGGTTGAGAACTATGGGGAATTCTCCGAGTACGAGGTAGACCTTTTTCGGCAACTGCTTCAGGCAAACGATACCGTTGTCGAGGTTGGTTCCAACTACGGCACGCATACACTGCCGATCGCAAGACTCGTCGGGCCAAACGGTTTTGTTCACGCCATCGAAGCGCAACGAATCGTGTTTCAAGCGCTTTGCGCAACGATTGCGCTCAACAATCTGGGAAATGTTTCTTGTTATCAGGTGGCCGCCGCCGCAGAGGCGGGGCATTTCTTTATTCCGCAATTTTCATATGCTGAGGAACAAAATTATGGCGGGATGGAAATTGACCGGGAGATTGGTGGCGAACGGATAAGCGCAGTGAAACTTGATGACTTGGTAACTGTTTCAACGCTGCGGTTAATCAAGATCGATGCTGAAGGCATGGAGCAACAAGTGATAGCCGGGGCATCACGCCTTATTGAGCGACACAGGCCGCTCCTGTATGTCGAAAATGACCGTGCCGCCAAGTCGCCAGCGCTTATGCGCGCTATCGCGGCGTTGGGTTACAGGCTGTATTGGCACATACCGCCGATGTTCAACCCGAATAACTTTGCGGGAAATTTGGAAAATATTTTTGGTGGAATATGTTCCATGAACATGCTGTGTCTTCCCCGTGAATCAGACTTCGCCATGGACGAGTTTCAGGAAATCCAGGACTACGACGCGCATCCCCTTGGCCCGGTGTTGCAACCGTTGAGAAAAGCTGGCTGACGACATACTGTTAAGGGCTATTGGGATAGCCGGGCTTTGACGAGGCCGGCGAGCTTGCCCATATCCGCGCGTCCTGCCACTTTGGGGCGCAGCGCATTCATCACCTTGCCCATGTCTTTCGCAGAAGTGGCGCCGGTCTCGGCGATGACACCATTGAGAATCGCCAATACCTCGGCCTCGCTCAATTGTTGCGGCATATAAGCCGACAACACACCGACTTCGAACTCCTCCTTTGCGACCAGATCAAGTCGATTGCCTGCGGTATATTGGGTGATCGAATCCTTGCGCTGCTTGAGCATTTTTTCGATGATCGTCAGAACCATGTCATCGGTCAGCACGACACGCTCATCGACTTCTTTCTGCTTCAGCGCCGACTGCAACAGTCGGATGGCGCCAAGTTTCTCGGTCTCGCGCGATTTCATCGCCGCCTTCATGTCTTCATTAATTTTTTCACGTAACGTCATTTTCATCTCCACAAATAAAAAAGGCAGGCGACGTATGTCACCTGCCTCAATAAATTCGATACAACCTTAAATTTAGTAGAGCTTCGGCGGCAGCATCTGGCTGCGCAGACGCTTGAAGCGACGCTTGACGGCAGCGGCATGTTTGCGCTTACGCTCGGCGGTAGGCTTCTCGTAAAATTCGCGGGCGCGAAGATCGGTGAGTAAACCAGTTTTTTCAATTGCACGTTTGAAGCGGCGCAGTGCGACGTCAAACGGTTCATTCTCTTTCAATCGTACTAACATTCAAATTACCTTTCTAGCTTTCTAGTTATGCCCAACCAATCTCACGTTGCAGTGGATTGAGGGTCTGAAGTTGTGCTGCCCTGCCTTTTTGCCAACCACACATCGGCAGAAAGCCCAATATAATAACGACTTGCGGCGATTTTGCCAAGCCCTGCCTTCCCTCCCCCCCACTGCTCATGCTGATTCTCGGCATCGAAACCTCCTGCGACGAAACCGGCGTAGCGCTTTACGACAGCGTGACCGGGTCGCTCACGCACCGCCTGCATTCACAAATCGAGATGCATGCCGCCTACGGCGGCGTGGTGCCTGAACTCGCGTCGCGAGATCATATTCGTCAGCTTATACCGCTTATAGAGGCTGTTCTAAACGAGGGTGGGCGCTCACTAAGTAACATCGATGCTATCGCCGTAACGCGAGGACCGGGCTTGGGCGGCGCACTACTGGTCGGTGCCAGCGTGGCAGCCGGGCTGGGTGCAGCCCTCGGAAAGCCGGTCGTCGGCATTCATCATCTGGAAGGCCACTTACTGTCGCCACTACTTTCGGCGCCGCGACCGGACTTCCCTTTTGTGGCTTTACTGGTGTCGGGCGGCCACACTCAGTTGCTGGGGGTTTCGGGGGTAGGGCGCTACGAATTACTCGGCGAAACTGTCGATGATGCCGCGGGAGAAGCGTTCGACAAAACCGCATCGTTGCTCGGGCTAAATTATCCGGGTGGCCCGGGTTTGAGCAAACTCGCCGAGGCGGGCAATGCTGGGCGCTTCAAATTGCCGCGACCAATGATTGCCAGCGGCGATCTTGACTTCAGTTTTAGCGGCTTAAAAACCGCCGCACTGATACTAAAGCGCAAGCTGGAAACAGACAACGCGTTCGACCAGCAAGCTCGCGCAGATGTTGCAGCCGCGTTTCAAGCGGCAATAGTCGATGTACTCGTCGCGAAATCACTCGCAGCATTAAAAAAGACCGGCATGACACGTCTGGTCGTTGCAGGCGGCGTCGGGGCGAACAAATCACTTCGGGAAAAACTAACCCACGCCGTTTGCAGGGCTGGCGGTTTGGTCTTTTACCCGCCGCTCGCACTTTGCACCGACAACGGCGCCATGATCGCTTTTGCAGCCGCCATGCGCCTCTCCGCAAATATCCCGCTGAAGGATAACGCATTCGCGTCATTCAATATCGCACCGCGCTGGCCGCTGGATGAAATTGCCGCAACCTGACAGCGGCTTCTGTGCTACCTCGGCGCATTGTCCCGCATATTTTTTTCGGCAGCTGCCACATTTTCTTCGGCTTTCTTGATCGCCT
>JAYVGF010000212.1:0-12237 GCA_043772415.1 Betaproteobacteria bacterium | reverse complement strand
GCGTCGGTCATTGCCAATCCGGCTTCTGGTGTCATCAGCATTCGCGCTACCGGCAAACAACACGAAAAAATCCAGGCATTTTTGGACCAGGTTATGGGCGCGGCAAAAAGACAAGTGCTCATTGAAGCCACCATTGTCGAAGTACTGCTGAATGATAATTACCAAGGCGGCGTGGACTGGAGCCGTATCGCACAGGGCGGTAGCGGCGTGACGCTGAATCAATCCGTCACGGGCGGCAGTCTTTCGACTGCGCCGGTATTTGTGCTCGGCTACGCCAACCCCCTTTCGCGTTTCGGCAATATCAGCGGGGCAGTCAAACTATTATCTTCTTTCGGTGACACTCGGGTATTATCCAGCCCAAAAATCATGGCGCTGAATAACCAGACGGCCATCCTGAAAGTGGTCGATGAAAAAGTTTATTTCACCATTGAACAAAAAGTTACGCAAGCCATCGTGGGCATCCCGGGGCGCACGGATTTCACCAGCATTATCAAAACCGTGCCGGTGGGTTTGGTCATGAGCGTGACGCCGCAAATCAGCGAATCCAGCACGGTGTCGCTCAACATACGACCGACCATTTCACGTATCACAGGGTTTGCCGTTGATCCCGGCCCAAGGTTGAATAACTCAACATTCGACAACCTGATACCGGAAATCCAGACGCGCGAAATGGAATCGCTGCTGCGCGTTGAGAACGGCCAGATTATTGTTATGGGCGGATTGATGGAAGACCGCGTGGATAAAAAACGCGACGGCTTGCCGTTAGCGAAAGACGTTCCCCTTTTTGGCGATGCATTCAGCTATCGCAACGATACGGCGAGAAAAACCGAATTAGTCATTTTTCTCCGCCCTGTTGTCATCAAAGACGGCAACCTGGAAGGCGATTTCAAAAACTATCGCGACTTGCTGCCGGACAATAAATTTTTCAGCGGCAATAATCTTATAGGAAACAAACCATGAGCTTGCTTGTTGACGCATTGAAGCGCGCTGAATCGCAAAAAAAACGCAGCGGCGCGACAAAAAATGTATCCGGCTCCATACCGGATATCGATTTTTCCGTCATAGATCCAGTGACATTGCAACGTGGCGGCGCGAAAAATCTATTCAGCGCCAAACAAGCGGGTTACGATGGCTATGGCAAAGCCAAGCTGATTGCATTGCTCGGCGGCACTGCCTTGCTATTGGGAGCCGCGGGCTTTTATGCCTGGTATTGGTACACCACTACTTTTCCCTCAAGCTCGCAAATCTCCATGAGCAGCCGCGCGCTGCCCAGCCCCAGCACCGGTACCCCAGTTAATTCTGCGCCAACTCCTCCTGCACCAATTCAGCCAACGCCTGCGCCAACGATCGAACCGGCACCGGCTGCAGTGGTGCAAGCGCCATCGACAACCATTACCGCTGGTTCATCTTCAACGGCAGTAACAATTATAGACAAACCGAAAGCCACGCCTCCTGCTGTTGCAAAACCGATGGCGCAAAAGAAGACCGTAGTTGCTGCAAAAAATAAACCACCGCGGGTAGTCACGACTATAGCGCCCAAGCCCATAAGCGCAACTGCAACCGTTATCGCTACAACATCATCGCCTGCACCAAGTTTAGCGCAAACCGTTCCGCCAACAACAACCAGCCCTGCGGCCGGCGATAGCATCCGCTTGCGCCGTTCAAATGAAGAAATATTTACCCTCAACCCCGAGCTTGGCGCGGCTTATCAAGCGCTGTTAGCCGGTAACATGACAGAAGCCAAACAGAAATACGAATTGGTATTGCAACAAGACCCGACCAATATCGACGCCGAATTAGGTTTAGCGACTATCGCCGCAAAAAATAATAATCCGGCAGAAGCTGCGCGGCGTTATAAACGCGTTTTGGAACTTAGCCCAAAGAATGCTTACGCCATCGCTGGCAACGCGGCATTGCTGAATGATTTACCGCAAACGGAAAACCAATTACGCACGCAAATCGCACAACAGCCGCAATCAGCACCGCTCGCGGCGGCGCTGGGGAATGTGTTTGCCTCGCAGAACCGTTGGAACGAAGCGCAACAAGCTTATTTCGACGCGACGCGTATTGACACGAACAATCCGGATTACGCCTTTAACCTCGCCGTCAGTCTGGACCAAATTAATCAGCCGAAACTGGCGCTGGAGAATTATCAAAAAGCGTTGACGCTCGCCAACGTGCGCCCCAGTCAATTCAGCAAAGATGCGGTGGCGACGCGCATCGCCGAATTATCTAAAATCAGGTAAGCGTATCACGGCCATGACCGCATCCCTTTCGTTGCGTCCGCTTGGTGAAGTGCTTTTATCCAAAAGCATTATCACGCAAGATCAGCTTCACATCGCGCTCACCGAACAAAAAAAGAACGGCCTGGCGTTAGGCAAAGTGCTGGTGTCGCTCGGTTTTGTCACCGAAGCGACGGTGCGCGACACACTGTCGGAAAGTTTAGGTCAAATCAGCATTGATCTTTCCAACACGCTGATCGACCCATCGGCGATTGCCTTGATTCCCAAAGAAACCGCGCGACGTTACCATGTATTGCCGGTCGCGCTGGACCGCGATACGCATAAGCTTGCGCTGGCGATTTCCGACCCGACCAATGTCGTCGCATTGGATCAGATCCGGGCGCTGCTGCGCGACCAATTCACTATCACGCCTTTGCTTGCGCGCGAATCGGATATCACCACCGGCATCGAACAGCATTACGGTTTTGAATTATCCATCGACGGCATTCTGCATGAAATCGAAACCGGCGAAATCGATTTTCAAAGTCTGGCGCAAAATCTGGATGAATACAGCCAGCCGGTGGTGCGTTTGATCGATGCACTGTTATACGATGCGGTGAAACGTAGCGCATCAGACATCCACTTTGAACCGGAGCAGGGATTTTTGCGCATCCGCTATCGCATCGACGGCGTGTTGCGCCAGATCCGTTCGTTGCATCAAAATTATTGGCCGGCGATGGTGGTGCGCTTGAAAGTCATGAGCGGTCTCAACATCGCGGAAACTCGCGCACCGCAAGACGGCCGCATTTCTCTCATGCTGTCGGATCATCCGGTCGATTTTCGCGTGTCGTCGCAGCCGACTTCGCACGGCGAAAATATTGTGTTACGCATACTCGACCGGCAAAAAGGCATCGTGCCGCTGGATCAACTCGGCCTGCGCGACGACGCACTCGCAACCTTGCGCCTGATGATTGCGCGGCCTGAGGGAATTATTCTGGTTACCGGCCCCACCGGTAGCGGCAAGACGACGACGCTGTATTCGATTTTGAATCACATCAATACCGAAGGCATTAACATCATGACGCTGGAAGAGCCGGTGGAATATCCGATGGCGCTGATTCGGCAAACCTCGGTCAACGATGCAGTGAAGCTGGATTTCGCCAGCGGCATCCGCTCGATGATGCGCCAGGATCCCGATGTGATCCTGGTCGGCGAAGTGCGCGACAAAGATACGGCGGAAATGGCGTTTCGCGCGGCGATGACGGGACATCAGGTCTATACCACTTTGCATACCAATTCCGCTATCGGCTCGATTCCGCGTTTGTCCGACCTTGGTGTATTGCCCGACATCATGGCGGGCAACATCATCGGCGTGATAGCGCAACGATTGGTGCGCAAGCTGTGTATGTTCTGCCGCGAAGAATATTCACCTGATCCGGCATTACGTCAATTACTCGGCCTGCAGCAGGATGAAGAGCCGAAACTCTATCGCGCGGTCGGCTGCAAAAAATGCGACCAGCAAGGTTACAGAGGTCGCATGGCCATTATGGAATTACTGAAAATCGATGAAGATATGGATGACCTGATCGCCAAGCGCGCGACCGCGCGCGAAATGACGCAGACGGCATTAGCGAAAAAATTTGTGCCGCTGGCCGACGATGCCATCCGCCGCGTGCGCGAAGGCGTCACGTCGCTGGAAGAAGTCTCGCGCGTCGTCGATTTGACCAGCCGCGTAAAACTAAATATAACTACTTGATTATATTGAATATTTTATGGCACAATTTTATTACCGAGCGATGAATCAAGAGGGCAAGATTGTGCGCGGCGCGACCGACGCATTGAATCCGTTCGACCTCGAATTGCGTTTGAAGCGCATGAGCTTGGATTTGATTGCGCATCGTTCCAGCGGCAATCTATTAAGCTTACCTAAGCGCAAAATATCACGGCCCGAATTAATTACTTTTTGTTTTCATCTTGAACAACTCATGCGCGCCGGCGTGCCGATACTCGAAGCCTTGCATGATTTGCGCGACTCTGTCGCCAACCCGCGCTTTCGTTCCACCATCAGCGAGATGCTCGAATCGATAGAAGGCGGCAGCAATTTATCCGGCGCATTAGCCAAGCACGATGACGTGTTCGATGCGGTTTTCGTTAATCTAATCCGGGTCGGCGAGCAAAGCGGCAAGCTGCCTGACGTGTTGGCCAACCTGCAAGAGAATTTGAAATGGCAGGACGAGCTGTACACGCAGACGCGCAGAATTTTGCTTTACCCGGCTTTTGTCAGTGTGGTCATTTTTGGCGTGATTTTTTTCCTGATGGTTTACATGGTGCCGCAACTCAGCCAATTCATGAAAACTACGCAACAGGATATTCCACTCTATACACGTGTGCTGATGAGTGTCTCCGATGCGTTCGTGCATTATTGGTATCTGATCATCGCAATGCCGCTGATACTGCTCGCCGTAGCTTGGCAAGCCGTACGCAGCAATCCTGCCATGCGTTATCGGTTTGATGGTTGGCTGTTAGCACTTCCAGGCGTCGGGCCGACGATTAAAAAAATTATCCTGGCACGCTTCTCGACTTATTTTTCGCTGATGTATGCCGCCGGCGTCAGCGTACTCGACTGCATCCGCATTACCGAAAAAACTTCCGGTAACCGCGTGATGGAACAAGCTCTTGTTCAAGTGGGTCGGCACATTACCGAAGGCCGCGGCATTACCGATGCGTTCCAGCGCAGCGGCATCTTCCCGCCGCTGGTGTTGCGCATGTTACGCGTCGGCGAAACTACCGGCGAACTGGACAAAGCGATGCAGAACGTGAGTTATTTTTACAACCGCGATGTGCGTGAATCCATCGCCCGTTTGCAAACCCTGATCCAACCCGTGCTGACTTTGATACTCGGCATTTTGCTGTTCTGGGTCATCGTCTCCGTGTTAGGCCCGATTTACGACAGCGCCACCAAGCTGAAACTGTAAACGCCATGCTGGAAAAACACTTTCTCTATCTCACCAACCACCAACTGATTTCGGTGATCGCGCGTGCGGAGAAATTCGGCGAGCAGAGAGTGTTTGCGTTAAACGAAGCGGGCAGAAACGAATTTGACGTTTATCTCGGCGGCCTGGAAAAAACCCCAACTTATTTGCTTACCGATTTGATCGAAGAAGATTTTCGCAGCGACACTATTCCGCACGTCAAAGCCAAAGACCGCACGCAATTGCTGGAGCGCAAACTCAGCCAGGCTTATCGCACCACACCCTATCGACACGCCACACCGCAAGGCCGCGACAGCGACGGCCGCAAGGATGACCGCATACTCTACACCGCAATCACCAATCCGGATTTGCTCAAACCTTGGGTCGATTTACTCAACGCACACAAAATTCCCTTGATGGGAATTTATTCAGCGCCCTTACTTGCTACGCGGCTGTTGAAATATTTACGCCTGCAATTGGAACACGTACTAGTGGTGACCCTAGTGGCTGCCGGCGTACGGCAAAATTATTTTCAGGATGGCATGATCAAGTTCAGCCGCCTGACGCCGCTGAGCGATACGGGTAACGATTACCCTTCCGAAATTATCGCGCAGGAAGTCGGCAAGACTTGGCAATATCTGGACAGCATGCGCTATCAACCGCGCGGCGCGGCCTTGCAGGTGTATGTCATTTGCCATCCAGCAGAGCAGGCGCGCTACACCAGCGCATTACAAGGCTCGCCGCAATTGCAATACCGTTTTCTCGACATCACCCAAGTTGCCTCTATGCTCGGACAGACGCGCTTGCCGGAAAATTCCGATAGCGCGGGTATCATGCTTAACCTGCTGGCCGAGAGAATTCCGGCCAATCATTACGCCCCCAAGGAAGATACTTATTACGCGCGCATTTGGAACGCGCGGCAAAAACTTTTTTATAGCGCGGCCGGCGTATTTGCTGCGGGTGCCGTATGGTCATTATTCAATTTGTACTCTGCCACCAGCTTGAATAACGACACTGCGCAATTACAAAGTCAGGTGCGCGCCTTGTCGGTGCAGCAACAAACTATCGTCAACCGGTTTCCAAAAGACTTGTTGGAGCCTAGCGATATGCGCGACGCAATGAATCTCTATGATGCTGCGCTGGCGGACACGCCCACACCGACTTTGCTCATGCTGCGCCTCGGCGAGATGTTGACGCGTTTTCCTAATGTGACACTGAAAAAAATTTCCTGGTTGGCCAACGACAATTCTGATTTTCGGCCGACTGCTGACGCGCAAGAGACCGAGCAAACAACGTTACCTGCTGCCGCAATCAATGATGGACTGACATCTACTTATAAAATAAAGCGCTATCAACATGCTTTGTTGGAATTCGCTTTACGGCCCACGCCTGAGGAACCTCGTCCGGGATTGAATATTATCCAGGCACTGGTGCAAACGCTGAACGGTGCAAAAGATCTCCGCGCTTCTATTATTCGCAGGCCGATTAACATCAATCAGAACGGCAATCTGGTAGGAAAGTTTGGTTTGGGTGCCACGCCGCCTCGAGGCGACTTTGCCTTGCAGGTTTCACTTTCTCCAGCAGGCTCTTGATGATGCCGACACGCGAAACGATAACACTGTTACGCATTCCGTTGCTGGTGTTGCTGTTCACTTTGCTCGTCGCTGCGGCAGCGGTTTTTGCCAGTTTGCAGTACCGCGAATCGCAGTCTCTGGTGTATAACAGCGCCAATGCCTCGCTGGTACAAGCGCGCAGCAAGCTGATGACCAGCCAAACAGAAGAAAAAAATTTGCGCGCCTTTGGCGATAATTTTCGTGTCTTGGTAAAGCGCGGATTATTCAGCGAACAAAAACGTCTCGACTGGTTTGAGAATCTCAAACGGCTTTCGCTTGAACATCATCTAATCTCGCTTGAATACGATCTCGCTCCGCAACGTAGCCTCACCGCCGCGACACCGCCTGCGCCGAATATCGACGTACTCGCCAGTCCATTAAAACTAAGAATTATCGCCGCGCATGAAGAAGACTTATTTCGTTTTCTCAACGCCATGCGCACATTGCCGCAGGGTTTTTATGCCGTTGACGCATGTAATATCAAGCGCACCGAAACCAACAGCCGTGCAGACCTCAGCATCAGCGCTGACTGCACTATGGAATGGCTGGCTTTCAAATCGAAAAAATTATCGGCTAGCGCCAGCTAATATGAAACGACTGTTCAACCCTATTTTTGCTTTGCTCTTTATGGCGATTTTTATGCTGCCGGCCTACACGCAAGCACAGACGCTGGGCCGACTATTTTCGACGCCGGAAGAACGTCGTCAACTCGACGCCAACCGCAGCGACAAACCGTTCAAGCAACCGGTTATCACGACACTGCCGACCTTAAAACAAAATGCCATTGCCGCAACACCAGTTAAGCCGGCCATTGCAGCCGCGCCACCTCGACCAAACGTCATCAATGGTTTTGTCCGCCGCTCTGATGGCCCGAACACTGTTTGGCTCAACGAAAAACCGGTAAGCGGAATCGCCGCGCGCGAAGAATGGCTGCAACCTTCAGCGGTGAATTCGCCCGTTCAAGTGCAGAGCTCCGTACGCTGAAAATGACCCGCGCCTCACATTATGCAATGCTATAAATTATCAATTAAATCAAATTGTTATAATAAGCAACGCGGTATCGCGTTGCTGATACTTTTACTCATCCTCGGCACTGGCGCCTTGTATGCGCTGCTGCGAACATTGAATCAAAATAACCTGCAATTCGAGCGTGATAAAAAAACCGCCGAGGCATTGGCAGTAGCGAAAGAGGCGTTGATTGGCTATGCCACCAAGATGGCCTTGCAGATAGCTTTGCCCGCCGGTGCGATACGGCCGGGGGATTTACCGTGTCCGGATCTAAATAATGATGGCAAAAGCGAAAATACCTGTGGTGCGGGGAGTAGCATCACCCAGCAAGCGACGCGACTAGGAAGGCTCCCATGGAAAGATCTCGGCATACCGGATTTGCGCGATGGATACGGCGAGCGTTTGTGGTACGCGGTGTCGCATAATTTCAAGGAAAGCAACAGACACACCCCGCTCAACAGCAATACGAATGGCACAATTACGGTTCGTGACAACTTTGGCAGCGTTATTCACAATGGAGCAACGGCGACAGGCGCCATCGCCATTATTTTTTCGCCTGGGCCGCCATTGATGCGCGAAGGAGCGGCATCTATGCAGGATCGAAGTTGCGCAGGAGCTGGTGAATGCACAAGCTCGATTTGTTCCACTTCACCAGCCATCCTGACCCCGAGTTGCAACCCGATCAATTATCTCGACCGTGCAATGGGTGAAGATAATGCAAATTTTATTGACTCAAACAGCAGCGATGGATTTATTCACGGTGTTGTCAAAGATGGTTCAGGAAATATTTTGGTCAATGATCAACTGCGTGTAATTTCCTACGAAGTATTGATGCCTGCTATAGAAAGACGTGTCGCAGGCGAAGCCGCGAAATGTCTAACTGAATATGCAAAGGACAGTCTGGGCCGTTTCCCTTGGGCAGCGCCACTGAATCCCTCCGCTCCGCCAGCGTACGCCGATGTCGCAAATACTTATCTCGGCCGTTTGCCCGAGCCGTTTTTCAGTCAAACGGCTATTTCCAGCTCTGGCTTAATGCGTGACAATTGGGTGAATCTGTGTGGCATTGGAATAAATAGTGCAGCATGGTGGATTGCAAATCAATGGAAGGAGCAAGTATTTTATGCTGTTGCGCCCGACTACTCACCGGCAAATTTACCAGCCAATTCTTGCTCTGGAGGGTGCCTGACTGTGAATGGCTTTGCCACGCCGCAGATCAATAAGCAATTTTTAGTCATGGTTGCCGGCCGAGCCTTTGCAAGCCAGCTTAGAAATACCAACCTACACAAAGGCAGCGCGGTAAATTATCTCGAAAAAAATAATGCCAATCCATTGCCTAACAATCAATTTCAACGCGGCTCCGTGAGTGCAGATTTCAATGATGCGGTGCAGTTTTACCCCCGATGAATACCTTATCTAACCATTCGCCTCTAACTGTCGGCTCAGTCGGAACCAAAAAATATAACCGTAACAATCGGGTAATCGGCTTTACCTTGGTTGAGATTGCGATTGTTTTAGCCATTATTGGATTAGTTGCCGGTGTTATGCTGGGGCCCTTATCCAATCAAATCAAACAACGCAAAATCGAAGAAACACAAAAATCACTGGAGCAAAATCGCGATGCCTTGTTAGGCTACGCAGCGTCAAAAGGATATTTGCCTTGCCCAGCTGTATCCGCCGCAGATGGTAACGAAGCGCCGCGCAACGGCAGCGACGCATGTCCGAGCAACAATGGATATTTGCCCTGGCTGGTGCTCGGCACACCTAAAGCAGATAGCTGGAATCATTTATTTCGCTATGTGGTGACGCCCAATTTTGCCAGGAATAATCTTAATAAACCCACCCTCTATACAACAGCAGATATCACAGTGCACGCTACAGGCATAAGTGCAAATCAGATCGCAAACAATATTCCCGTGGTACTTATTTCTCATGGCCCTAACGGTAATGGTGCAGCATTTGAGAATGGCATCACGCCTGCCTACACTTGGGGCGCAAATAGCGACGAACAAATAAATGCTACCAATAATACACATGCGGTCAGCCGCACCCCGACAGAAAACATTACAGCGCCTGGCGGCGAATTCGACGATATCGTAGTGTGGATTCCTACCAGCATTCTGTTTAACCGTATGGTCGCAGCAGGACAATTACCCTGATGAAAATTTCTTTGCCTGATATTTTCTCCGCACCACATCCTGTCGCTGTGCTGGCTGCGGGTGTGTTACGCGAGGCTTTGAAAAATCGCTTGGCGCGGATGTTGATCGTGTTAATGGTTATTGGCTTGGCATTTGCGTTGTTTGTAAAGCAACTGGCTATTATGGAAAGTGTCGCGATAGAAACCGCTTTTGTTGCTTCGCTATATCGCTTGGGCGCAGTATTTTTATTATTAGTATTTATTATCAGCTCGCAAATACGTGAAGTAAATGACAAGGGCCTGGATATGTTGTTGTCCCTGCCGATCAGCCGCTTCACTTTTTTTAGCGGGAAATTTCTCGGCTACGCCGCCTGTGCAGTAATCGTCGCGGCGGTTATTTCGCTTCCCCTACTATTACTCGCACCTGCTCCGCAAGTGTTGGCCTGGGGCATTTCGCTAGGCTTGGAATTACTGATCATTACTGCTGCCAGTTTATTTTTTGTGCTGGCCCTGCCCCACAGCATGGGTGCCATGCTGTCGGTTTTAGGTTTGTATTTTCTCTCACGTACCATGGCTGCACTGCAATTGATGGGCGCGACTTCTTTGGTGGAAACCAGCGGACTCGTTCGTCAAATGACCAACGGCCTACTCAATGCCATTGCGTTGCTACTTCCACGTCTGGATTTATTCACCCAGACATCGTGGTTAGTACACCATACCGGTGGATCGACGGATCTGCCTGCGCTCGCGCTACAAACACTTATCTTTGTGTCGTTGTTAGTCGGCGCGGCGCTATTTGATCTTCATCGAAAAAATTTCTGACATGGCCCTGCAACGTCCTTTGGCTACTGTCCCGCGCCAAATTATCTGGCTCGTGTGCGTTGCATTGTTGTTGCAAATCGGGCTGCATGTATTTTTGCCGCGCGCATCGGCGAAGGCACAAGCCTTAAGCGCTGCGCCTAGCCTGCATTCATTGCTCGTCACCAGCATGGGTGAACCGATAGGCTTGGCGAAATTTTTGATGTTGCGTTTGCAAGCCTTCGATAACCAGCCTGGCTTATCTGTGCCGTTTCGCGAACTGGATTACGCGCGCGTGCGCGATTGGCTCACGCGCATTCTGCAACTCGATCCGCATGGCCAATATCCGCTGCTATTTGCCAGTCATTTATACGCCGAGGTGCCGCAGCCGGACAAACAAAGGCTGATGCTGGATTTTGTTTATCAACAATTTTTAATCGATCCGAATCGGCGCTGGCCGTGGTTGGCTCATGGCGTGATCATTGCGCGACACAAGCTGAATGACATGCCGCTCGCGGCGCAATACGCCGCCGCGTTACGCCGCTATGCGACCGGTGCAAAAGTCCCCGGTTGGGCGAAGCAGATGGAAATTTTCTTACGGGCGGATATGAACGAACTGGAAACGGCGCGCGTGTTGCTCGGCGGATTGATCGACAGCGGGCAAATTATCGATGCCAATGAATTACATTTTCTCACGCAGCAATTGCGCGAGTTGGAAATGAGACTGCAAAAGGTCAATTAAGGAGATACTATAACTTATTGATTATATTAAGATTTTTTATAGCATGCTGCCGCACATTTTGCCTCTCGTCTCCGCTTAGGCGTTGCACATTTCTCACCATCAACGCCGTGCGCGGCTGATTGGCAAATTCTTTTTCATGTTTGTCGAGAAAACGCCAATACAGTGTGGTGATGGGGCACGCATCGTCGCCGATTTTTTTCTCTGGTTTGTATTTACAACTCGCACAATAATTGCTCATGCGATTAATGTACGCACCGCTCGCTATATAAGGCTTGCTGGTGAAACGCCCACCGTTGGCATACAGCGCCATACCGATCACATTCGGCAACTCGACCCACTCAATCGCATCGACATACACGGCGAGGTACCAGGCGGCGAGTTGCTTCGGCTCCACTTCGGCGAGTATGCCGAACATGCCCGTCACCATCAGGCGCTGGATATGATGCGCGTAGCCATAACGCAAAGTTTGGCCGATAGACTGGCGCATGCAATTCATTTGCGTATCGCCGCTCCAATACCAGGCTGGTAAATCACGCTGATGATTGAAATGATTTGCCTCGGCCATCGCCGGCATGTCGAGCCAATACACGCCGCGGATGAATTCTCGCCAACCCAAAATTTGCCGGATGAATCCTTCCACCGCCGCGAGGGGAAGATTATGCTGATTACCCGCCTGCTCTGCTGCTGCTACGACTTCACGCGGATTGAGTAATTTCAAATTGAGCGACGAAGACAACAGGGCATGATG
>JAYVGF010000211.1:0-7496 GCA_043772415.1 Betaproteobacteria bacterium | reverse complement strand
TGGATTTTTCCGCTATTGATTGGCTGGAACAAATGCTGATCAATTTTACCGGCAGCGTATTTTTCATTACCCACGATCGACGCTTTCTCGATAACGTGGCGACGCGCATCGTCGAACTTGATCGCGGCAAACTCACTGACTTCCCCGGCAACTTCGCGGCGTATCAAGCCAAGAAAGTCGAATTACTCGAAGTCGAAGCGGTGCATAACCAGAAGTTCGACAAAATTCTGGCGCAAGAAGAAGTGTGGATACGCCGTGGCGTGCAAGCGCGCCGCACGCGCGACGAGGGCCGCGTACGCCGCCTTGAGCGACTACGCCTGCAACGCGCCGCTAGACGGGATCAGCAAGGCAATGTGAATCTGAATGTCGATGCCGGTGAACGCTCGGGTAAACTGGTGGCGGAATTGGAACACGTCAGCAAGTCGTTTGGCGACAAAGTGGTCATCAAAGATTTTTCCGCCATCATCAAACGCGGCGATAAAATCGGATTGCTCGGACCGAATGGCGCGGGCAAAAGTACGTTGCTGAAAATGATCCTCGGCGAACTGCAACCCGATTCCGGCAGCATCAAACAAGGCACAAAATTACAAGTCGCCTACTTCGATCAATTACGCGAACAACTCGATGATGAAATGACCATCTCCGACACCATCAGCAAGGGCTCAGACTTTGTCGAAATCGGCACGGAGAAAAAACACGTCATCAGTTATCTCGGCGATTTTTTATTCCCGCCCGAACGCGCACGCGCGCCGGTGAAATCTTTATCCGGCGGCGAACGCAATCGCTTGTTGCTCGCGCGCCTGTTCACCCGCCCGGCTAACGTGCTGGTACTCGACGAGCCGACCAACGACCTGGATATTGAAACACTGGAATTGCTTGAGTCATTATTGCAAGAATACGATGGCACTTTATTTTTAGTCAGCCATGACCGCGCGTTTCTCGATAACGTCGTCACCCAAACCATCGCGTTCGAAGGCGACGGCAAGGTGCGTGAATATGTCGGCGGTTATGAAGATTGGGTGCGCATGCAAAATACTGCGTCAGCGCTTTCTTCCGCGCCCAAAGAGAATGATAAAAAGCTCAATTTTTTCAATAACTTAAAAGATGCGCCGAAAACCACTTCCACCGTAAAAATAAGCTTCCGTGAAAGCAAAGAACTCGAAGCCATCCCGGCGCAAATTGATGGCCTGGAAAAAGAACAAACATTGTTACAACAGCAATTAGCTAGCGGGAAAATTTTCGCCGAGAATGCTGGAGCGGCGAAGAAATTAGCACAACGCTCAAAAGAAATTGAAACGGAATTGGAAAAACTATTGGCGCGTTGGGAAGAACTGGACTCGCGTAGTCATGCCTGATGTTTCTATCGTCACTCCCGCGTAGGCGGGACTCCAGGTGCTTCATCCAACAAAAATTGGGTAGGCACCGTCATTCCCGCGCAGGCGGGAATCCAGCGCTTGAAACGAGAGATTTTACTCAACTGGTTTTAATTTTTGTGGACAAGCTTTTTGTTTTTGCTGGATTCCCGCCTGCGCGGGAATGACGGAGATGTGAATAAGCATTTTTGTTTTACTGGATTCCCGCCTGAGCGGGAATGACGGGACTGTGAATACGCATTATGTTTTAACTGGATTTCCGCCTGTGCGGGAATGACGGCGCAAGAAATCCTGCGTCAGGTTTTGTAAAACAAGAAAGCTGATTCCCGCTCAGCTGATCAAACTGATCCACGCCGACACCGTCACCGCCAGAAAAAAAGCGGACAAGTGAAACCAGCCCCAATAAAAATAGCGTGCCGCCAGTTGCTCGGGCATGATGTTGGAAAGCAAATATAGCCGCTTAGCCGACGGCTTGCGCACTATATGCATGCCACCGTTACTGCGCGTTTCTGCCTTATGGAACGCAATATGCCGCTTGGCTTCCTGCCTTGCCGACTCCCATTCTTCGATATCGATTTCGCCATCTTTATTTTTGTCGAAGCGGCGTAATAGCGAATGCTTGTCCAGCTTCCACTCTGCCAGTAAGTCCCCCACGGCTTCGTTCACGCTGGTAATCACGGAGGGATCGGACTGCGTGATAAATTCGCCCAACACATAGAGCGAATCGTTGGGCAATAAATAATATTCGGTATGTACGTAATCGCCTTCGTAAAATACGCGCTTGTGGTCGGTAATGACTTCCGCGTCATCCGGGTCTATCACGCAGCTGCCGCCTTCGTCGCGCAATAAGAAAGTCGAGCTGCTGACTCCGCTATCGACGGTTTCCGCGCTGTCCCCCTTGCCGCGCGTAACCGTATATTTGCGCCACACGCTCGGCAAACCTTGCGGCGAATGCATAATCAACATGCCTTCGTGGGCCTCGGCCACACCTTGCAATCCGACGTAGCCTTGTGCGGCGGAAGCTATTTTTGAGAGAGGGATATCGGTAATCGCGCGATGCCGGCGATGATTGGCAAACCAGGCAAAAAAACTTAACGCCGCCAACAGGCACGCTGCCACCAGCCAAATCGATTGATGATGGCTTTTGAACGCCAAATAAACGATGCCGGCCTGAAAAGTGAGTATCAGGCTATTGGCAAAGCGTGTGGTGAAGCTACTCAGCATGCGACCGGATCAGCCGAATGCTTTTTTGATATCCACGTCCGTGGTTTCAGTTTCTGCCACCTTGAAAAAATCCATTGGCGCAAACTCAAAATGTTTGGCGATAAAATTACTGGGGAATTGTTCGATGCGCACGTTATTGATATTGACGCTCTCGTTATAAAACTCACGCCGATCCGAAATCGCATTTTCCAAACCGGTGATGCGTCCTTGCAAATGCAAAAATTGCTCGTTCGCTTTTAATTCAGGATAGGCTTCTGCCAGAGCGAATAGCTTACCCAAGCCCGCGCGCATGCCCGACTCCGCCGCGCCCAGCGCATTTACATCATGCGATTCGCGTGCACTCGCCACCTGGCTGCGCGCCAACATGACTTTTTTCAGCGTATCCTGTTCGTACTGCATATATTGGCGGCAAGTTTCCACCAGCTTGGGCAGCTCGTCATGACGTTGCTTCAACAGCACATCAATATTCGACCACGCCTTTGCAGCATTATGTTTCAACGCAACTAAACTGTTATAGCTGGAAACAAAATAAAACGCGGCGACCACCAGCACAACAAGAAACAAGATTCCGAACATGCTTACTCCTTCGGTTGTAAGTGGAATGGGATGCGAAAACCAGAGCCAGTCTAGGAGAAAACCCTTGCTAGCTCAAGCAAAACCCATCAAGCAGCTTGGGAAAGCATGGGCTTCCAGATATACTGCACATCGTGGAGAGGTGGCAGAGCGGTTGAATGTACCTGACTCGAAATCAGGCGTACGGTTTCCCCGTACCGAGGGTTCGAATCCCTCCCTCTCCGCCAAAATGAAAAACGACCCTTGCGGTCGTTTTTTTTGGGCAGGATTCAGCTTGTCTATTTGAATCACCCAAATTCCCCTTAATCCCCCTTTTTCAAAGGGGGAAATTTATATCCAGAATATTTTGCCTATTAGTATTGAGATGAGAGTCATCAAGATGCGACTTGACGCTTATAGCGCGCTGAGTCGCGCGTGCGTATCAAGTGCGGTGTAGGTTTGCTAAAAATACTGGAGTCGCCCAAGCCAATATCACCGCTCTCCTTCACACCACCAAGCAAATGACACACCGTCTTCCCCCCTTTGCAAAAGGGGGGTTAGGGGGATTTAGCCTGTCTATCCGACTCGCCCAAAACCCCATTTTTCAAAGGAGGAACCTTATTAGAAATACTAAATAATTCAATATAATCAAATAGTTAAATAAATAACTATTTCGACGCTATTTTTCTCGCAGTACATGACGCAAGCTCATACGCTCGAAATTTACTAAAGCGCGCCGTGCCGCTCTGCGCATACAAACGCACATCCAATGATTCATCGCCAGGAAAAATTTGCTCGGTGATTACGATCTCGCCATCATCCACAAACAACTCGACCGATGACCAATCACGTAAAACACGCAAGCACACTGCCCTGCCCGCCACGACACCGGCACTCGGCGCTTCGCGTCGCGTGGCAAAGAACGCGTCATCCGGCGTAAAACCTGCTCGCGCGCGATCAACAAAAACGGTTCCGCGTTGCCGGTCCAACCCTACTCGCGTTTCCGCGCCGGTACCTACGCGCAACAACAAACCGCATTCCTGACTGTCGCCGATCTCACACAGCAAATCGATTTCAATGCTGCGTTAGTTAAACGAAGCGGGTAAGCAGGATTTTTTGCCCTGCACAGATTGCGCAGCGCCTAACTCAAAACCGTTACGGCGCAATGCTTCGAGCTCACGCACCGGTTGTTTCAGTAATTGCAGCGCACCGTTCAGGCAACGTAGCGTAACACTTCGACATTGCCAAATGCCTTGCGCACTTGCTCCAACTGAACGTCAGCCATGCTCTCTCCTTTTAAGCTGAGTGCCAGCTCGTTATTTTAACTATGGTTTTATTTTTAGTTTGTTTGCAATGATCAAACCTTACTGCGTGCGAAAATATGCTAAATATTACTCATTGCAGCAACGACCAGCAAATCAAAAATTTATAATATATTCAATTAATTCAAATAGTTATGATTTTATTTCAAATACCCATTTCTCCCTATTTAGCGCATTGCAAAATCACGCTACAATCACTACGCTGAATTAAAAAGGAATCTATTTTGTCCACGCTTACCCCGACTACTGTCAGTAAAAGTGCTGCTCATACGCAAGAACACATCCAAACGCAATTCAACGCCGCCTATGCGAGCGCACTCGCACAACGTAGCGATGCCGATAGCACCGCCGCAAAAGAATATGCCTACGCCAGCGCCTGCCGCCTCATTCTCTCCGAGCGCTGGGCCAACACCCAACTGCAAGACGCCAAGCGCACCGGTGCACGCCGGGTACACTATTTATCCATGGAGTTTCTCATGGGCCGCGCATTGCAAAATGCCTTATCTGCATTGTCGCTCAACACGAACTCCACTGCTTTCGCCTCTATTATTAACAGCGAGCCGGACGCCGGTTTGGGCAACGGCGGCCTCGGCCGTTTAGCCGCATGTTTTCTCGACGCCTTCGCTACGCTGGAATTACCTTCTTTCGGCTACGGCTTGCGTTACGAATTCGGCATGTTCGCGCAGCATATCCAGGCCGGTCGTCAAATCGAAGTGCCGGATGAATGGCTGCGCGACGGTAACCCGTGGGAAATCCGGCGTCATGAATTGCGTTACCCCATCGGTTTCGGCGGCTCGGTCGAAAGTGTCGGCGGCGCGCGGCGCTGGAAACCGGCGGACATCTTTTCTGCGCAAGCCTACGATTTCATCGTGCCCGGCCACAACACTGAACGCGTTTCCACTCTGCGCCAGTGGCACGCCCAAGCCGCGCGTCCCATCGACTTCGCCGCCTTTTGTCGCGGCGATTATGTTGCTAGCGGCGCGCATCGCTTGACAACAGATGCGCTGAACTGGGTGCTCTATCCCGATGACAGCACGTATCAAGGGCGCGAACTGCGCTTGAAACAGGAATATTGTTTAGTCAGCGCGTCGCTGCAAGACATGCTCGCGCGCCATTTGCGCGAAGGTCGCACGATAGATAATTTTGGCCGCGATAACGCCGTGCATCTCAACGACACCCACCCCGCACTCGCGCCTGTGGAATTGATGCGGTTGCTCATGGATGAGCACGGCCTGACCTGGAACGACGCATGGAAAATTACTACGCAAGCGACCAGCTACACTAACCACACGCTGATGCCTGAGGCGCTGGAAACCTGGCCGGTGCCGATGATGCAGGCCTTGTTGCCGCGTCATCTGGAAATCATTTATGCCATGAACCAATTATTTTTGGACCAGGCCGCGCAGCTTTTTACCGGCGACGACGCGATGATGGGCCGCCTGTCATTGATTGACGAACGCGGCGAGCGCCGCGTGCGTATGGCGCACATCGCCATCGTCGCTTCGCACAAAATCAACGGCGTGTCGGCGCTGCATTCGCAACTCATGGTGGAAACCATCTTCGCCGACTTCGCCAAAATGTGGCCAGAGCGATTCCACAATGTCACCAATGGTGTGACGCCGCGCCGTTGGCTGCAACAAGCCAACCCTGCGCTTTCCACCTTGCTCGATGCGCGCATTGGCACTGAATGGCGCAAGGATCTGGATCAACTGTCAGCGCTGCTGCCACTGGCAGGCGATGCGCAGCTCGCGCAACAACTCAGCGCGGCGAAACGCCAAAACAAACTGCGCCTGGCCGAGCACATCCGCCGAGAACTCGGCATCACGGTCAGCCCTGATAGCTTGTTCGACGTGCATATCAAACGCATCCACGAATACAAACGCCAATTGCTTAACCTGCTGCATGTCGTCGCGCGCTATCAGGCGATCATCGCCAACCCGAATGCCGACTGGACCCCGCGCACGGTGATTTTTGCGGGCAAAGCCGCCTCAGCCTATCAACAAGCCAAGCTGATTATCCAATTGATACACGACGTAGGCCGGGCGATTAACAGCGATCCGCGTATCGGCGACAAGCTCAAATTGGTCTTTTTGCCCAACTACAGCGTCAGCCTGGCGGAATTGATTATTCCCGCCGCTGATTTGTCCGAACAAATTTCCACCGCTGGCACCGAAGCATCGGGCACCGGCAATATGAAATTTGCACTCAACGGCGCACTGACCATCGGCACCTGGGACGGCGCGAATATTGAAATGGCGCAAGCCATGGGCGAAAACAATTTGTTTGTGTTCGGCCTGCGCGCGGACACAGTGGAGAAAATGAAATCTCTCGGCTACGACCCGAAATTATTCGTCGAACAAAATGCGCAACTCAAAAACGTGATGGATGCCATCGCCAGCGGCGAGTTTTCCTACGGCGAATCGAATCGCTATCGCCCGCTGACCAATAGCCTGCTTAGCCGCGATCAATATATGTTGCTGGCCGATTTTACCGATTATGTTGCGACTCAATCACGCGTCGATGCGCTGTATAAAAATCCTGCCGCGTGGAACGAACGCGTCGCGCGCAACATCGCGGGCATGGGTGAGTTCTCGGTCGATCACACCATACGTCAGTATGTGCAGCAGGTTTGGCGCGTTCCAGCATCGAAATAAAATTTAATATAATCATATAGTTATAATACAACCACATGCTGGATCAAATCGATGTCGAAGCACTGGTCAGCGCTAATCACGCTGACCCCTTCGCCGTCTTAGGCCTGCATGTCGATAGCAAAAAACAATTATGGTTGCGCGCCATGTTGCCCGGTGCGAAGCAAGTTCACGTCATCGATGTCGTCAGCAAACAACGCATCGCCAGTTTAGCGTTGCGTCACCCAGCCGGATTATTCGAAGCCAACATTCCGCATAAAAAAAATCGTTTTGAGTACCGGCTCGACATAACTTGGACTGACGGCAACAAAAATCTATTTGCCGATGCTTATGCCTTCGGCGCGCAAATCAGCGATGAAGATTTACACGCCTTG
>JAYVGF010000210.1:0-3685 GCA_043772415.1 Betaproteobacteria bacterium | reverse complement strand
AACCACCAGCCGTTTTTATGTGCGTGTGGATAATAAAAAATCTTATTTTATGTTTGGCGATTTACTCACCGGTTCGACCAATGAAGGCCGCAAGCTGGGTAATTACAGCCGCACCTTGACTGGCGTGAAAGAGCATTACGAGAACAAAAACCTTTCAGTAAATGTATTCGCCGCCAAAGATAATTTACGCCAAGTCGTAGATGAATTCCCCGCTCGTGGCGTATCGGGCTGGTATAATTTAAGTAAGCAATATCAAGGGCTTACCAACTCTGAAAAAGTCGAAGTAGTCACGCGCGATCGCAATCAACGCGCAGTTATACTGAATACTGTACTGCTTGCGCGAGGTAGCGACTACGAGTTAGCGCCATTTAGCGGCCAGATATTATTGAAGCGCCCGATACCTTCTTTTGACGTAAACCTGAATCCGAATTTCATCCGTGTAGCGTATGAAATCGAAGAAGGCGTTGATCGCTTCTGGGTTGGTGGCGCTGATGCACAGGTAAAATTGGGCGAAAGAATTGAAGTTGGCGCATCGATAGTAGAAGACCGTAATCCGACCTTACCCTATAAACTCAAGAGCGCGAACTCAACGATAAAATTAGGCGAGAAGACTTTTGTTTCTGCCGAATACGCACAAACCAATGGACAATCCGGATCAGGCATCAATGTGGTTGATCCCGTTTCCGCAACCGATAAAACCGGTAAAGCGGCACGAGTTGAATTGCGCCACAATGGCGAGGATTTGCAAGCCCGTGTTTATGCCTCCAAATCCGGCAGCGGATTTGATAATCCCAGCTCCGGTATTTTGCCTGCACGTATCGAAGCAGGAGGTTATGCGACTTACAACATCAACGACAAAACACGTTTGATCGCCAACGCCACGCGCTCCGAAGATCGCCTCACAACAGGTAAGCTTGATAGTGTTCAGGCAAGTATCGAGCGCGCTATCACCGACAACCTGAAATTCGAACTCGGTTTGCATCGGGCAAAATCCAACGGCGTAGATCAAACGCCCACGCTGCCGGCCAGCGCTACAACACCGACAACCTCTATAGGTGTCGGGTTGAATGGTGGATCAAACATACTGCCGCGTTCGGCGACAGAAGTGCTGACCGACAAGACAGATCTCAACAGCGTGCGCGCCAAGATCACCGCGCAATCCACAGGCGGAAAAGCCAGCGCTTATATTGAAGGCGAACAAGACACGAAAGAAAAAGAGAAACGTTTGGTCGCGCTGGGCGGCGATTACCGCTTCTCTGACCGTGGCCGTTTCTATGGTCGTATTGAAGACATTAAAAATGAAACTGACAGTCAGCGTGCTGCAGTAATTGGTATTGATACCACCTACATGAAAGACGGCCAGTACTTTAACGAATATCGCCTGCGCGACTCTATCGATAAACGC
Organism: Betaproteobacteria bacterium; assembly: GCA_043772415.1. Taxonomy (GTDB): domain Bacteria; phylum Pseudomonadota; class Gammaproteobacteria; order Burkholderiales; family JBEEJL01; genus JBEEJL01. Next base: position 2,280 of record JAYVGF010000210.1, on the reverse strand, counting down.
AGCTCCGAATCGGCGATAGGCGTACGTAATCTATGGACTATCTCCGAAGGCTTGCGTTTCTCCACCGGCCTTGAATATTTACGTGCGCATGAAGGTGATGGAATATCCGCCACCGCCGCGACATTTGGTGTCGATTACACTGCCAACCCATTGTGGAAAGCTTCCGCGCGACTCGAAGGTCGGCGCGATAACAATCCTGTTGATCAAACCACCAATTGGCTGTCCACCTTCGGCCTTGCGCGCAAACTGGACCGCGACTGGACTTTCTTGGGCAAAAATATTTACAGCCTGACAGATCACACTGCTACCGCCGATCAGGTAAATGAACGCTTCCAGATGGGCTTTGCCTATCGCGACACCGATACCAATCGCATCAACTGGCTGTCACGCTACCAGTATTCTTATAATAAGAACGACCCGGCACTTGGTTCAAGGGTTGATACATTAATTACGGCCCCGATTTTATCAACGCCGTTAAAAATAGTGCATGAACTATCAACCCACGTGGATTACCACCCGTCGCGTCCGCATTTCATAAATGGCGGATACGCTGTCCGCTGGATTAAAGAAACGAATGACGATAACGCCAATGGCCGCCAACAAAATAATTTCCTTCAACACTGGCTGCACGGCCGCTATATGTACGATTTTACCGAACGGTTGGATATAGGCTTGCTTGGCAGCATCAAATACAGCCCAAATGGTGACAGAGTCGCCACACGTACACGCGAGTATTCCTTGGGCGCGGAAATCGGCTATCTGATGCACCAGAATTTATGGGCGTCGCTCGGCTATAACTTTATCGGCTTTAACGATCCCGAAGGATTGGTCAACGAAAACTACACCAGCAAAGGCCCGTTCCTGCGCTTGCGTTATAAATTCGACCACCACACATTCAGCGGCAAAGATCCAGCCATAAACAAAACTTTGATTCCTGATACGACCAAGCTGGACGAGAAAAAATAATCCGGCATTGAGACTGAGGTAAATGAAATGAAAACTAACCATTCGATTAAACTCAAGCTGCTGACGGTTGCGCTACTCTCCGCAACCGTTATGTTCGCAGGCTGCGCCAGCAAAAAGGGCTTGCCTGATACGCGCGGCGCTACAGCCAACCAGACACTTCCGGTGTTGCAAGAAAATCGTATAACCGACGAAGCCATCCGCGCAGACCATCGGGGACTCGCCAGTTTGCAAGAGCGCTTGAAACAACTGAACGTAACTGGCGCGAAGAAAATTGATGATTATCACTATGCCAAAGCACAGTGCTGGCTCGATTTCGGTTTTGACGAATATCACGACAACGACCGTACCGGCATAGTCGAGGGCTCGCTTGACCAAGCGAAAAAACTCATCAGCGGCATGGAAAGCAAAGCTAACCTCGGCACTGAAACGCCCATTATTCCCGGCAGTAAAAAAATCCGCGACGATTTGTGGGCCAAAGCGGAAGGCTACAAGCAGCAGCCCGGATTTCAATGTGCAGCGGCAACGGTGGCTTGTATGGAAGTGCAACTGGTTCATGCCGGTCACGAAGATGCCGAACTTGGTTGGCGTCATGCTGAGCTCGACGTCAGCATCGCGGAAAAACTCGACGCCAAAGCAAAACGGTTGATGGATGAATGCGCGCAAGCGCGTCCGGTTGCGGTTGCGCCTGAACCAGCTCCAGTAATTGTCCAAGCGCCTGCACCAGCGGCTATCGTGCAAACCGTTACCATCGAACGTTACAACCTCATGGCCGACGCGTTGTTTAATTACGACCGTTACGACCTCGCCAACTTGCGTCCCGAAGGCAAAGCGCGACTGGATAATCTCGCTGCACGTTTGAAGACTCTGAGCGGTGTCGAAGCAATCAAACTCACAGGCCATGCCGATCGTTTGGGGGGTGATAATTACAACCAACGCCTGTCAGAACGCCGTGCGGAGACCGTGAAAAATTATCTGGTCAACAAGGGCGTGGATAGCAATCTCATCCAGACCTCATTCCGTGGCGAGAGCGATCCCTTGACGACACAATGCTCAGGCGAGACGCGGAGCAAGTCGCTGATAGAATGTTTGCAAGCGGATCGACGTGTTGAAATCGAAGTGATGGGTGTATTGCAACGCAGGTAATTATTATCTACGCACTAATAAAAGACCCCGCGATGCGGGGTTTTTTTATTGGTACTGGAAAATTTTACGCAAGAGGGACGGTAAAATAAGTCAATATATTCAAAAGGTTATAGAATAACAGCCCCGATACCAATAGAGCCTGATTATTGGCCATATAGATAACGTTACACT
>JAYVGF010000209.1:0-3020 GCA_043772415.1 Betaproteobacteria bacterium | reverse complement strand
CGCGCGTATGCGCACCGAGGGCCTGCCGTGTTTATCCGAAGCCTCGCAAGCCAAACTCTACGCCAGCGAACTCGCCGAATGGGTGTGCAGCAAAGCGATCCAGATCCACGGCGGCTACGGCTACCTCGAAGATTATCCGGTCGAGCGTCATTACCGGGACGCGCGCATTACGCAGATTTATGAAGGTACGAGTGAAGTGCAGAGGATGGTGATTGCGCGGAATTTGGCAACATAAATCCCCCCTTCAAGTGGAGGGTTAGGGCGGGGATGGGTTGATAATGAGTCGGCACCCACAAAATCTAATATTGATTTAACTTAATATCAAAGCGAAAAATGACAAAAACTACATGGATGGTGAGAGCTAGTGATGGTGGTCGTTTAATTGGTGAATTTAAAGCCAAAAATATCGCTGCAATCGGTTGGCCTGAAGTTGGATCATTAAAAAACATTACAGAGCGCAATTCAATTCTAGAGCTAACAAAAAACGCCTACCCGGAAATGTCTAAAAGCCAATTTCTGTCTGGTGGTAGTCAACTGGCAAGATTTCGGAATGAATTACAGATAGGCGACCAAATTGTTACCTATGACTCAGCAATGCGAACATATTCTGTTGGCATCATTGCAGGCGAATACGACTTCAATACAAAGTTGATTGAAAGCCTGCCTAATTTTCGTAAAGTTAAATGGGAAGCCGAAGTATCCAGGGACAGTTTGTCAGTGGAAACAAAAAACACACTAGGTGCCACATTGACTCTTTTTAAACTGCCAGATGAAGCCTCTGCCGAAATAGAATCTATTCTGAAAAAAGGACCTACCGCACCAGAAACGATTGATGAAATTGACGCTACGGACGAAGACACGCTTAGAAAGGACATGCAAAGTCGCGCTCATGAATTCATAAAAGACAAAATTAACAAACTCGACTGGGAACAAATGCAGGAATTAGTCGCGGGAATATTACGCGCAATGGGCTACAAAACAAAAATTTCGCCTTCAGGTCCTGACAAAGGAAAAGATATAGTTGCTTCACCAGATGGTTTTGGCTTCGAACAACCAAGAATCGTTGTTGAAGTGAAACATCGTCCCAAAAGTGCTATGGGCTCTCAAGAAATCAGAAGTTTTCTTGGCGGCCGCCATAAAGATGACAAAGGCTTATATGTCAGCACAGGGGGCTTTAGCAAAGACGCCCAATATGAAGCCGAACGCGCATCAATTCCATTAACTCTAATGGACTTGGATGACTTAGTTCACGCAATTACTACTCATTATGAAAGTATGGATATGGAGACACGGGTACTTGTTCCACTAATGAAGTTATATTGGCCTGCATAACGTAACTAATTGATTATATTTAACTATTTATGCCTATAATAAGCACGAAAATCGATGCAAGCTCAGATCCATTTCAAGCCAACGCTTCGCACATGCGCGCACTGGCGGATGAACTACGCGCGAACGCAGAAAAGATTTCTCTCGGCGGCGGTGAAGAAGCGCGGAAGAAACATACGGCACGCGACAAGTTGTTGCCGCGTGATCGTGTCACTGCCTTGCTCGATCCTGGCTCACCGTTTTTGGAATTCTCACAACTTGCTGCATTAGGTATGTATAACGGCGATGCGCCTTGCGCTGGAATCATTACCGGTATCGGGCGCGTGAACGGACAGGAAGTGGTTGTCGTTGCCAACGATGCGACGGTCAAAGGCGGCACTTATTATCCGTTGACGGTCAAAAAACATTTGCGCGCGCAGGAAATCGCTACGCAAAATAATTTGCCGTGCATTTATCTGGTCGATTCCGGTGGAGCGTTTTTGCCCTTGCAGGATGAAGTGTTTCCCGATAAAGAGCACTTCGGTCGGATTTTTTATAATCAGGCGCAGCTCTCCGCCAAGGGCATTCCGCAAATCGCGGCGGTGATGGGCTCATGTACGGCGGGCGGCGCGTATGTGCCCGCGATGTGCGATGAATCGATCATCGTCAAAAACCAAGGCACGATTTTTCTCGGCGGTCCGCCGTTGGTGAAAGCCGCGACGGGCGAAGTGGTGACGGCAGAAGAGCTCGGCGGCGGTGATGTGCATACGCGCACCTCCGGTGTGACCGACCATCTGGCACAGGACGATGCACATGCCCTGTCTATCGCGCGCGAAATCGTGTCGCATCTGAATCGCAAAAAAACCATTCCCGTCACCACACAACCTGTCGCCGAGCCGAAATATCCTATCGAAGACATTTACGGCATCGTACCGAAAGATTTTCGCCAGCCTTATGATGTGCGCGAAATTATTGCGCGCATAGTCGATGGCTCGGACTTTCATGAATTCAAGCAACTTTACGGCACGACTTTGGTCTGCGGCTTTGCGCATATATATGGCTACCCAGTCGGTATCGTCGCCAACAACGGCATTTTGTTTTCCGAGTCCGCGCTCAAGGGCGCGCACTTCATCGAGCTGTGCAATCAGCGCGGCATTCCGTTAGTGTTTTTGCAAAACATCACCGGCTTCATGATCGGCAAAAAATATGAGAACGGCGGCATCGCCAAAGACGGTGCGAAAATGGTGACGGCGGTGTCGTGCTCCGCCGTACCGAAATTCACCGTCATCATCGGCGGCTCCTTCGGCGCGGGCAATTACGGCATGTGCGGCCGCGCGTTCAATCCGCGTTTCTTGTGGGCTTGGCCCAATGCGCGCATCAGCGTGATGGGTGGCGAACAAGCGGCAAGCGTATTGGCGACGGTGAAGCGCGACGGCATCGAAGCCAAAGGCGGCGCGTGGAGCAAAGACGAAGAAGAGCAATTCAAAGCACCAATCCGCGACCAATATGAATCGCAGGGCAATCCCTATTACGCGACAGCCCGTTTGTGGGACGACGGCGTGATAGACCCGGCGCAAACGCGTATGGTTTTGGGCCTGGGATTATCTGCCGCGATGAATGCACCAATAGAAAAAACGGAATATGGTATTTTCAGGATGTAAACTTGTCATCCTGAACGAAGTGAAGGATCTGCTGTTGCAGTAAAAGCAGAT
>JAYVGF010000208.1:0-4537 GCA_043772415.1 Betaproteobacteria bacterium | reverse complement strand
GCAGCGTGCCGCCGAGCGCAACGTTGATTTCCTGAAAGCCGCGACACACGCCGAACAAAGGCAGACCACGCGCTAACGCCGCTTTAATCAACGGCAGCGTCGTGGCATCGCGCGCGGGGTCGAGCGGCAACGCCGGGTTATACACTTCCTGCGCGAAATGGCTCGGATGCACATTCGACGGCGAGCCGGTCAACATGATGCCATCGACGCGATCAAGCAAAGCTTCGATGTCGTCATCCATACCGATCGGCGGCAATAAAATGGGCGTACATTGCGCGCCGAGCAACACGGCATCGACGTATTTTTTTTGTACCGCGTGATACGGATGCGCACCGATGTCCTTGGTGCAGGCGGGAATCAATACGACGGGTTTTGATGGGCGGGACATAAAATATTCTAAATATGATTTTGGAAGCTCTGATTCAGTTCGAGATCTAAGCAAGACTAGGCGCGAACAAAAAATAGCGCCGCAGCATAGTGGTTCCTATGTAAGGCGTTATTTTTTGTTCGCAACGACGTATTGCGACGATATCGGGCTGAAGCAGCGTTTCCATAGTTAATCAGATTTTCTCCGTGTAAGCATAGCCCAAATCGCGCGCCACTGCTTCATAAGTCACTTTGCCGCGATGGATATTCAAGCCAGCGCGCAAATGTTTATTGTCTTCCATCGCTTTGCGATAGCCTTTATTGGCAAGCTGCAACACAAACGGCAAAGTCGCATTGGTCAGCGCCAGTGTCGAAGTGCGCGCGACACCGCCGGGCATATTGGCTACGCAATAATGCACAACGTGATCGACTATATAAGTAGGCTTCTCGTGCGTGGTGGCTTTGCTGGTCTCGGTGCAACCGCCCTGGTCGATTGCCACATCGACTATCACTGAACCGTGCTTCATCAGTTTGAGCATAGCTCGGGTAATGAGTTTAGGCGCAGCGGCACCGGGGATCAGCACCGCACCGATCACTAAATCCGCTTCGACTAACGCATTGGAAATCGCTACTACAGATGAATACTGCGTCATCAAACGCGGGCCATACATCGCGTCGAGTTCTTTCAAGCGGTTGAGCGAGACGTCGAATATGGTTACCTGCGCGCCGATGCCCATCGCAATGCGCGCGGCATTGATACCGACCACGCCACCGCCGAGCACGATGACATTACCCGGCAGCACGCCGGGCACGCCGGGCAACAACACACCGGAACCGCCCTGGGCTTTTTCCAACGAATGCGCACCGGCTTGCACTGCCATGCGTCCTGCTACTTCGCTCATCGGCGCGAGCAGCGGCAAACCGCCGCGATCGTCGGTGACGGTCTCGTATGCAATCGCGACGGCATCGGAGGCGATTAATAATTTGGTTTGTTCAGGGTCCGGCGCGAGATGCAAATAAGTAAACAACACTTGGCCCGGGCGCAGCTTTTTGCATTCCGTCGCTTGCGGTTCTTTTACTTTCACCACCATGTCTGCTTGAGCAAACACTTCGTCCGCATTCTGCGCGATGGTCGCGCCCGCAGCCGCATAATGCGCGTCGTCAAAACCGACGCCGCTACCGGCCATGGTTTCCACCAAAACGTGATGGCCACGTGCAGTCAGTTCTTTCACGCCTACAGGGGTCAAGCCGACCCGGTATTCGTGATTTTTAATTTCTTTTGTTACACCGACCAACATAATTGGCTCCAATATTTTCGATAAAAATAATTTTTGCTCAAGCCATTTGATAAATAACCTCGAACTCTAAAATAGTTAACTATTTGATTGTATTAAATAATTTTCTACTACCGAAGATAATTGCTGCGTCGCAAAATAAAACCTATATAAATCCTGTACTTACGAGTTACAGCTTAGGTTTACTTTGGTATGCTGGGAAGAACCACTTTAGCCAAATCAATGGAGCCATTGTGAAATTACCGGTTTCTGAACTTCTGCTCACCGAAATCTCGCGCACCGATTTCCACGCCAAGTTACCCCAGCATAGACGGCTTTACGAAGCCCTGCGCGCCGCCATACTCAGCCGCCAATTGCCGTCAGGTAGCCAATTACCCTCAACGCGCGACTTGGCGCAGGATTTAAAAGTTTCGCGCAACACCGTGCTGTCCTCGTTCGAACAATTACTCGCCGAAGGCTACGTCACCGCGCAAACCGGCAGCGGCACTTTCGTCGCCGATACCCTGCCCGACCAACTAGCGCAACCCTCGACAGAAACTGTTTCCGCTGAGGATGCCTCATCGACAGGGCCCAACTTATCGTCGCGCAAACTATCAGCGCGCGGTGATGCCATGAGCGCGATTGCCGGTGGACGCACGTTTGAAGTGCAGCCCTTCGCGCCGGGCGACGCCGATTACTCCGCGTTTCCCTTCAAGCTATGGCAACGCCTGCAAAATAAATATTGGCGTGCCGGGCGGCCCGACTTAATGGACTACGGACAAACCGGCGGCTATCTACCCCTGCGCCAAGCCCTCGCCGATTATTTGCGCGTGTCGCGCTCGGTGCGCGTCAGCGTCGATCAAGTGCTCATCACTGCAGGCACGCAGCAATCGCTCGACTTATGCGCACACTTGCTCGCCGATCATCACGACACCGCATGGGTGGAAGACCCGTGCTATTGGGGCGCACGACGAGCGCTGGAAGCGAACGGCTTGAAACTGCATCCGGTACCGGTCGATAACGACGGCATGAATCCCGGCGCGGAAGATCTGGAAAAATCCCCACGCCTGATTTACCTCACCCCATCACATCAATACCCGAAAAGTGTGGTGATGAGTTTGGCGCGGCGGCGGTTACTGCTCGAAATCGCCGCACGCAAAAACGCATGGATATTGGAAGACGATTACGACAGCGAATTCCGTTACGCCGGTCGTCCGTTAGCATCGCTGCAAGGCATGGACCATCACGATCGCGTGTTGTATCTCGGCACCTTCGCCAAAGTGCTCTACCCCGGTTTGAAAATCGGTTACATCGTGGTGCCACCGGATTTAGTCGAAGCCTTCAAAACCAGCCTCTACGACTTTCAACGGCCGGGACAAATGATGTTGCAAGCCGCGCTGGCGGATTTTATCGAGCTCGGCTACTTCGCAACACATTTACGCAAAATGCGCTTGATCTACGGCCGCAGAAGATTGTTGCTGCAAAAAACTTTGTACGGCGCTATGGGTAGCGACATCAAACTCTCCCCCGCAGCTGCCGGCCTACATTTGGTCATCCAACTACCGCCGCAGGTTGACGACGTTGCCATGGCGGCAAAGGCCGCAGAACACGACATCAGCGTGCGCGCTCTTTCTACTTATTATTTATCTGATAAACGCGAGAAGGGTTTAGTCGTCGGCTACGCCTACGTGCCGCCGGAGAAAATTGTATTTTACGGAAGATTGTTGGCTAATGTCGTAAAGGCAGGATTAACTTAGCACTTATCTACTCCACAACTTTGCGCCCTTGCCTGCGCACGCAGAGCGGCACGGCGCACCCAAAATTCAAACGCATCGGTAATGCCCAAGCGCGACAGCACCATGCGGTTGCGCGCGATGAAAGGATATAGGCGATTGAGCAATGGCCTTAGCGGGCGAAATGCGAAAAACTCTGCCACGGCTTCAATCCCTGCCGCACGATACGCCAAAACGAATACCTCCACGCCAATAAACCATTTCCCGCTCTCATCACGCGCATGGATCAGGCGCAGCATATCGGCGGTAGTAATATTGGCTTTATCTGCCTGCTCGTCGCGGAAATTTTCTGTTGAACAATCCAGCAACTGCAGTCTGCCTTGCGCGTCAAATTCTTTCAGCGCATGCATTTCTTTTCTGCATAGCGGGCATGAGGCGTCGTAATAAATCGTCAGCGGATAAGCTACTGCGTTCATTTTTTTCCTCCCAAGCGTAAAAAATTCTGTATCTTGCTGCCGAGCTTCATCAGCTTCATCAGGGTCGATTGTTCCAGCCGCAACATTTCTTCGCTCCAATCACCAAGCGTCGTCATCAAGGTCAAGGTTTCCTTTATTCTCGTCTGCACTTCTTTTGGCTCCTTGGTGTAAGCCGGATCCGCCACGTATTCTTTCAACACCGCCACCGTAGGATCAAACTCGCGCGCTTTACGCTCGCGCACAATGACGCGGAATAACTCCCATACGTCTTTGGAGGTTTCAAAATGTTCGCGCCGCTCGCCCATCAAATGCACGACGTTGACTAATTTGTAGTTGAGCAACTCTTTTAAACTATTGCTCACATTCGAACGCGCCACGACTAAAATTTCCGCGATCTCTTCCGCGTCCATCGGTCGCGCGGATAAAAATAGCAGTGCATGGATTTGCGCCACCGTGCGGTTGATGCCCCAACGCGAACTCATCTCGCCCCAATGCATCACGAAACGGCGGCTGATGGGCGTCAACTTATCCTGAGTCATTTCTGCGCTGTTGATTTCTAATGCCATTTTTTTCTCCTGTTCAAACATCCTATTTATTGCTTGCGTTCAGTCTAATTTAATCATATATTTCTGTCAAGACAGAAATTACTAAAAATAAGCAAAAGGATCGAAAAAATGAAAGTTCAATA
>JAYVGF010000207.1:0-6126 GCA_043772415.1 Betaproteobacteria bacterium | reverse complement strand
CTTGTCGCGGCACAGATCCCTGATGCGGAAGTCACTCGCTACAGGCACTGGGACACTGACGCAGACGCAGCCGTGGCTTTCGAAGCGGAGCGCCTTTCTGATTGGATGCCGCGGCTGGTCATTGCGAAGTCGTTTGGAACCGTAGTTGCCGCCACTGCTCATTGTTTGCATCAGTTCCAACCTGCATTCGGAATCTTCATTGGCACTCCGTACGCCGTACTTGAGGATGAAGAGGTTCACCTATTGCAGCGCTTTTCCGCCGACGTCGAGACTTTGTTTATCCATCAGGCGGAAGACCCAGGAGGTTCTGCAGCGCAACTTTCTACGGCGCTCCAGTTGCGCCTAGGCGAGGTCGTTGAAGTCCCGGGGAACGATCACCTCTACCTGGACACTGGCGCTTTGGCCGTGATCGTCCGTCGGTGGGAAGCAAGAGTAGGGTGGGCAAAGCGCTAGCGTGCCCACGCTGAAACATCCGGTGGGCACACTTCGTTTTGCCCACCCTACCTTCAAGCACAACGAAGGAGGTGACATGGCAACCAAGAACGCCACGTCAACAACCATAGACGAATACATCTCGGCGCACGCGCCCGAAGTCCAAGCCATCCTGCAAAAGATTCGACAAGTTGTGCGTAGCGTTGCGCCCGACGCGGAAGAAACTATCAGCTACAAAATCCCGGCGTTCAAGTTGCATGGCGTGCTCGTGTACTTCGCCGCGTTCAAGCATCACATCGGTTTCTATCCGCCTATCAAGGGCGATGCGCAATTGGAAAAAGCGGTTGCGCCTTATGCCAATGAAAAGGGCAATCTGCGCTTTCCGTTGAATCAACCGATACCGTATGAATTGATCAAGCACTTAACCCAGTTTCGCGTGAAGCAAAATTTGGCGAAAGCGGCGGCAAAGAAGAAGTCATCGTAGTCTGGATGAAGCGTAGCGTAATCCGGGAGAACCTATGAGACGAAACGAAACCCGGATTCCGCTACGCTGCATCCAGGCTACATTTTCTGCGGAACGCACAAATTTCTGACATTTTGCACCGCACCAAAGAAAGGCACCCAAAAAATTCCACGCACTATACGCTTGCGTAATGCAAATCGCGCCATACTCTAAAATAATATAACCATTTGATTTTATTGAGTAAATTATAGTGGCACGATGATTGCGATACATCTTGTATGGATACGGGAATCGCAAGTCGAGAAACTAAATCCACTTGCTGTTATTGCGGCGTGGGATGCGGTGTCATCATCGAACATGATGGTGCGCGCATAACCGGCGTACGCGGCGATGCGGATCATCCGGCGAATTTTGGTCGATTGTGTACTAAAGGTGCGACCTTGCATCTTTCCACTGCGCCGGATGCGCGGGCGCAGTTTCCGCTGTTGCGCACCACGCGCGATGCGCAACGTAATCGCGTCGATTGGAATGTCGCGCTCGATCATGCAGCAGAAAAATTCTCCAACATTATTCGCCAGCACGGCCCCGATGCGGTCGCCTTCTATATATCCGGCCAATTGCTCACCGAAGATTATTATGTGTTCAATAAACTCGCCAAGGGTTTGATCGGCACCAATAACGTCGATAGCAATTCGCGTTTGTGCATGAGCTCGGCGGTGGCCGGTTACAAAGCCACGCTCGGTGCCGATGCGCCGCCCGCGTGTTATGAAGACATCGATCACGCCGAGTGTATTTTCATCGCCGGCTCCAATACTGCGTTTGCCCATCCCATTTTGTATCGCCGCATAGAAGAAGCGCGCGCGAAAAACCCTGCGCTGAAAATCATCGTCGTCGATCCGCGCAAAACCGACACCGCGCGCGACGCCGATTTGCATCTGGCGATTTTGCCCGGCACCGACGTGGCGCTATATAACGCCATGCTGCACGTCATGCTGTGGGAAAACTTGTGTGATCTCGATTATCTGCGCGAGCACACCACGGGCTTCGATACGCTGAAACTCACCGTGCGCGATTACACGCCGCAAATGGTGGCCGATGTGTGCGGCGTGCCTGCGGAAGATATCGTCACAGCAGCGAAATGGTTTGCACTATCCAAGGCGACGCTGTCGATGTATTGCCAAGGTTTGAATCAATCGACGCACGGCACGCAAAACAACGCTGCGTTAATCAACTTGCATCTCGCCACCGCACAAATCGGTAAACCCGGCGCAGGCCCGCTGTCGCTCACCGGCCAACCGAATGCGATGGGCGGGCGCGAAGTCGGCGGTATGGCGAATCTCATGTCTGGCCATCGCGATATGGCGAACGCAGAGCATCGCGCCGAAGTTTCCAAATTGTGGGGCGTCGAAGATGTGCCCTCAGTTCCGGGAAAGACGGCAGTGGAAATGTTTGAAGCCGTGCGCAATGGCAGTATCAAAGCGATCTGGATCGCCTGCACCAACCCTGCGCAATCCATGCCTGATGCCAAATTGATCCGCGAAGCGTTGGAGAAGGCCGCGTTCGTCGTGGTGCAAGAAGCCTACGCTAATACTGACACCACGGCGTTTGCCGATTTACTTTTGCCAGCCACAACTTGGGGTGAAAAAGACGGTGTAGTGACTAATAGTGAGCGACGCATTACGCGCGTGCGCGCAGCAGTAAGCGCGCCAGAAGAAGCGAAACACGATTGGCAAATCGCGCGTGATTTTGCTTTGAAGCTGGGTGAAAAACTAGGCAAACCGCAAGCTGCAAAAATGTTTGCCTATGAAAAGCCAGAAGATGTTTTTAATGAGCATCGTACCTCGACAAAAGGTCGCGATCTCGACATCACAGGGTTGAGTTATACGCTGATAGAAAATAAAGGCCCGCAGCAATGGCCGTTCCCCAAAGGCGCGACCGCGGGCAAAACGCGTTTGTACGCAGACGGAAAATTCCCCACCGCCGATGGACGCGCGAAAATTTTCAACGCGGTGTATCAACCGACGGCGGAAAAAACCAACGCGCGTTACCCTCTGCATTTCAACACCGGCCGTTTGCGTGATCATTGGCATGGCATGAGTCGTACGGGAAATGTCGCGAGGCTGTTTAATCACGAAGAAGAACCGCTATTGACAATGAACGCCACCGACATGGCGCGGCGTCATTTGGTCGATGGCGATATCGCGCATGTAAATAGTGTGCGCGGTGAAATTGCCGTGCGCGTCGCGGCCAGCGATACGATGCGTGTCGGCCAAACATTTTTGCCGATGCATTGGGGCGCGCGCTTTATGAATTCGGCTGGTGCGAATGCGCTCACACTCAACGCGTTCGATGCAATGTCAAAACAACCGGAACTGAAACACGCTGCGGTTCAAGTCACCAAGCTCAATTTGCCGTGGCAGTTAGTGGTGATGCGCAAAGCCAATGACGAGCATAGCTCAACGCAACTGATGCAACGCGCGCAGCCATTGTTACAAAAATTTGCCTACGCTTCGCTCGGATTGTTTGGCCGTGATGAGCCGTGCGTAATTTTTCGTGCCGCCAGTGACAATTCACAACTATTTGATTTTATAGAACAAATTGATAGTATTTTTGCCATCGGAAACGAATCCTGCTTGAACTATCTAGACAAGCAACGCGGCATTTCCAAACGCGTGATGATGCGCGATGGTTGCGTAGAAGCCGTGCGCCTGACCGGTGAAACGGTCGCGCGCGATTGGCTCAAAGATTTGATGGCACAAAACATGCCGACCGATAACGTGCGCGAATGGATGCTCGCGCCGGTACAAGCGCCGCCGGTCGGCAGCGTGATGCGTGGGCGCATTGTGTGTAATTGTTTTGACGTGTCGGAAAAAGAAATTCAACAAGAGTTCGTCAGCGGCGCAGATCTGAACCAAGTGCAAGCCAAATTAAAATGCGGCACAGAATGCGGCTCCTGCGTGCCCGAACTCAAACGCCTCGCCACCATTCATTTCCAAAAGGCCGCCTGATGAGCTACGCCCATTACATTAAAGAAATCGGCCGCGGCGAGCACGGCGCGCGCGACTTGAGCGAGCACGATGCCTATCAATTATTTTCTGCCATGCTTGACGGCGGCGTACCCGATTTAGAGTTGGGCGCGATTATTCTGTCGATGCGCAACAAAACCGAATCGCTAGACGAACTCATCGGTATGGTTCGCGCCAGCAACGAGCGTCTATATCATCTCCGCGCGCCGTCAGGCCACGCGAAGCCGCTGGTCATCCCGACTTACAACGGTGCGCGGCATCAGGCGAATTTATTACCGCTGTTGGTGTTATTACTCAAGCGTTTCAATATTCCGGTTTTACTTCACGGCAGTTTAGAGAGTAATGGTCGAGTAGCGACGGCTTACATTTTGCGCGAGCTAGGCATCATGCCTTGCGCTAGTTTGGCTGCGACACAAAAAGCACTGGACGAAGACGGTATCGCATTTGCGCCAACGGCGATTTTCTCTCCGGGTCTCGCCAATCTGCTCGCCTTACGCACCCGGCTCGGCGTGCGCAATGTCGCGCATTCCATCGTCAAAATGATCGACCCGTTCGACGGCGCAGGTTTGCGTTTGGTTAGCGTCAGTCATCCGGCTTACCTGGAAAAAATGCGCGAATTCTTTTCTGCGACGGGCCACACGGCCTTACTCATGCGCGGCACGGAAGGCGAAGCGTTTGCTAACCCGAAACGGCGTCCGCAAATTGAATGTTTCAAACAAGGCATAGCGGAGATTTTATTTGAGGCTGAGATGGGCTCAGTTAAATCATTACCCGATTTGCCCGACAACATCGAAGTCGAGACGACGGCGAAATGGATTGAAAAAGTCCTCGACGGAAAAATTCCTGTGCCGTATCCCATGTTGAATCAACTCGCTTGTTGTTTATTTGCCAGCGGCTATAGCGAGGATTTCAACCAAGCTAAAGCCATCGTTGCGATGGAAACTAATACGAAAGCCGCCGCATGAAAATTCAAAACGGAAAAGTGTATTTGATCGGCGCAGGCCCCGGCGATGTTGAGTTGCTCACGCTCAAAGCGGTACGCGTACTTGGCCTCGCCGATGTGGTGTTGCTGGATGATTTAGTCAGCCGCGATATTTTGCAATTTACGAAACGAGATGCACGCGTGATTGAAGTCGGCAAACGTGGTGGTTGCAAATCTACCCCGCAAGCATTTATCGAAAAGCTCATGCTGCGTTATGCGCAGCGCGGCGTAGTCGTTGCGCGAGTGAAGGGTGGCGACCCGTTTGTGTTCGGTCGCGGTGGCGAGGAAATGCAAACCTTGCAGCGCGCAGGTATCGCCGTCGAAATTATCAATGGCATTACCTCCGGCATCGCCGCGCCTGCGGCGCTCGGCATACCCGTCACGCATCGTGATTGTAGTCGCGGCGTCACCTTCATCACCGGCCACACTCGTGACGGTGCACCGCCGAACTGGCGCGCGCTGGCAGAGTCGGGGACGACCTTGGTGATTTATATGGGCATGACTAATTTATCTTCCATCGTTGCAGCCTTGTGCGACGCGGGTATGGCAAGTGATATGCCCGCCGCCGTGATTCAAAACGCTATGAACAAAAATCAACGCAGTGTTGTTACGACGCTGAAAAATTTAGCAGAAGCAGTGAAGCGCGAACGACTCGGCAGCCCTTCAATAGTAGTGATCGGCGAAGTGGTAAGCCTCGCCAACATCAAGCAGCAAGCGCAAATTGTGGTTGCAGCCTAATTACATAAGTATTTGATTTAATTTATTTATTTTTGATTGGATTCAGCATGAAAAAAATGAAATTAGTCATGGTCGGCAACGGTATGGCGGGCGTGAGAACGCTGGAAGAATTATTAAAAATCGCGCCGGATTTATACGACATCACTGTGTTCGGCGCGGAGCCGCACGCTAATTACAACCGCATTTTGCTGTCGCCGGTGTTGGCGGGCGAGATGACCATACAAGACATCATGTTGAACGATGTGGCTTGGTATGCAGAAAATAAAATCAAACTGCATCTGAATAAAAAAATTACCAAGATTGATCGTATCAATCGCAAAGTCATCGCAGCGGATGGCACAGAAGAAGAGTATGACCGCCTGTTGCTGGCGACCGGCTCGAATCCTTTCATGCTGCCGATACCCGGCAAAGATTTGCACGGTGTGTTGAGTTACCGCGACATCCACGACACCGACGGCATGATAGCCGCAGCGGAAAAATACAAA
>JAYVGF010000206.1:0-5852 GCA_043772415.1 Betaproteobacteria bacterium | reverse complement strand
AATCGCCGTTGCTTTGGCCCGGTCCGCCGAATTGGGCTTGTGGCTTAGGTGCTGGCAAGAGTTCGCCGTCGATGACTTGCACCATCTTCGCAACACCCGCTTCAATACCGCCGGCAAAATCACCCTGCTTGAATTGCGGCACGATGATTTCGTTAATGATGCGGCTCGCCGTCGCGTCGTTCAAGGCGCCTTCGAGACCATAGCCGGTTTCAATGCGCAGATGACGATCGTCTTTGGCGACAATCAGAATGGCGCCGTCGTCGATTTTCTTGCGGCCGATTTTCCATTTATCTGCAACGCGTATGCCGAATTGATCAATGGTTTCCGGCTGCGTGGTAGCAACTACCAGCACAGCAATTTGCGCGCCTTTTTTTGTTTCCAGCGCTTTAAGCGTTTGTTCAATGCGCGATTGCTGCTCAAGATTGAGCGTGCCGGTCAAGTCGTTCACCCGCGCGCGCAATTCCGGAATGGCAATTTGCGCGCTCGCGAACGAACTTGCGAATAATAAAATGGCGAGAACAAATATTCTCGCCATATTAGTGAACATCATCTAGTTTTACTTAGTGGCTGGTGCAGCAGGTTTGGCCGGCGCGCCGAAATCGACCTTAGGCGCATTTGAAATCGCCGCTTCGTTTTCCACGGTGAAATTAGGCTTGGTTTTCATGCCGAACATCATCGCCGTCAAGTTGGAAGGAAACACGCGCACTTCGGTGTTATAGGCTTGCATGTCCTTGATGTAACGATTGCGCGCGACGGTGATACGATTTTCCGTGCCTTCCAGTTGCGCCTGCAGTTCGCGGAAATTGGCATCCGACTTCAATTGCGGATAATTTTCCGATATCACCATCAAACGTTGCAAAGCACCGCCCAATTCACCTTGTGCTTTGGTCCACTTGGCCAAGGCTTCCGGATTATTCGCCAATTCCGGCGTCGCCTGCATGGCACCGACGCGCGAACGTGCTTCCGTCACTTGCGTCAGGACTTCTTTTTCCTGCGCGGCAAAACCTTTGACCGTGTTGACCAAATTAGGGATCAAATCATCGCGGCGTTTATATTGGTTAATGACCTCGGACCAGCTGCCCTTGGATTGCTCGTCGAGGGTTTGCAAGTTGTTATAGCCGCAGCCGGTAAGCAGCGAAGTTAGCATCAGGGTGGTAGCCAGTATCAGTTTGCGCATGGGTTTCTCCAATTGTTGATTGTTGCGACGCTTATATAATGGTGCCGGGTTGGCGCTTTTGCAAGCCCCAGAGAGAAAGTTTTCAAACGGCTGCGGTCGCTTGCGCCAAGAGATTCGTCATGGTGGCGCGGGCGAAGCATAAATCTTCCCATGCTTTAGCTTTGTCCGACGGGGTCCTGAACAAATAAGCCGGATGATAAGTCACGATCATCGGGATGCCCTGCACGCTATGAATTTTTCCGCGCAAGCTGGCGATGGTGGCGTCGTGCCCGAGCAAATGATCGGCGGCCACTTTGCCTAATGCGAGTATAAGTTTAGGTTGAATGAGTTGAATTTGCCGTTCCAGATAAGGTGTGCAGCGGGCAATCTCTTGCGCCGCAGGGTTACGATTTTCCGGCGGATGGCATTTCACTACATTGGTGATAAACATATTTTTCTGCCGCGATAAATCGATTGCTGCCAACATATTATCCAGCAATTTTCCCGCTTGGCCGACAAACGGCTCGCCTTGTTCGTCTTCCTCCACGCCCGGCGCTTCGCCCACCAACATCCATTGCGCATCCATCGCACCGACGCCCGGCACGGTATTGCGACGAGCGTTGTGCAAGCTGCATTCGCTGCAGGTTGCAATACTCTGTTTCAGTTGTTGCGCGTCCATGCGCATGATGCCGGCATGACGGTCACCATTTGCTTTCGCAGAAGGAACGATATTTTCTTTAATTAAATCAAATGGTTGCGTAACATCAGCCGCGTCAGTTTGACGCGCTTTCCAGAGCGGATGCAAGCCCATTTCCTTTAGTGCTGCGTCGCTGAATGTCATCATGTCGCCATTATAAATTACGCGCCAGAATAATCGCATCTTCGCGACCTTCGAACGACGGATAGTATTTCGGCCGCACGGCGATGCGCTGAAAACCTTCGCGTTCATACAAGCGTTGCGCATTCGCATTCGACGGCCGTACTTCAAGAAACATAATCCCTGCTTGCGGTTGGGCGACTTGTATGAGATGTCGCAACAATTGTGTACCCAAGCCGCGGCCCTGCCAGACGTTGGCAATACTGATATTGAGCAAATGCGCCTCATTCGCGGCAACTAGCATAACCGCATAACCGGCCAAGTTCCCATTCACCGTACATGCCCAACAACTGTGACCCGCCGTGAGCGAATCAATAAAATTGCCCACGGTCCAGGGAAACGCATAGACCTCGCTTTCGATGCGCGTGACTTCACTCACCTCACCTCGCGCCAGCGCACGAATTTCGATTTGCTCGATGGGTAACGCGCTCATGCTTTCGCTCTTTGCTGTTGTTCGACGTGCGTCATCGCAACTTTGTTGCGGATATAAACCGGCGCAGCAAACTCCGCCGCGACGGCACGCCCGGCAAGAAATTCTGTTTGCGCCAGCGTAAGTATCTGCTGCGCATGGGGAAATATTTCTGCATCAAGCCGCGTCAGATGCTTGGCATAATGCGTTTGCAAATGAACATAGACAGCAAACGCATTACCTACGCCGACCCAATCCGTACCACTGACGGCAGGCGCGGCCTCAGGCTTGCACAGATTCGGCGCGATCACTGCATGCCATACGCCGGATTTTTTTTCATACGCCGCATGATAAATTTCCCCCATGCGTGCATCCAACGCGGCGATGACTTTATCTGCCCCGCTCGCTTGCGCCATGGCCAACAAAGTAGAAATACCGACCACAGGAATGTCTGCGCCAAACGCCAAACCTTGCGCCGCGCTGCAGGCGATGCGCAAACCCGTGAACGAACCCGGCCCCGCGCCAAAGGCAATACAATCAAGTTGCGTCAAAGTCAGATTGGCCTCGGCTAATAATTTGCTAACAGTCGGCAACAGCAAGGACGAATGCTGTTGTCCCGCCAGCGATTCGTGCACACGCAACCGATCCCCCGCGGACAACGCAACGGATAAATATTCAGTGGAAGTATCAAAGGCGAGGATTTTCATAAGGGTACGCTTGCTGCTATTTTACTGCTTTTTGTAGATTCCCGGCCGGGCGATTTCCATTACCCGCTCAGGGTGCGCCGTAAGCTTAAAACCAAACGGGTGATAAAGATAATGCGAATCGCGTGTCACCAGCATAAATCTGCGCAGCCCTTGCAATTCCGGATGCTCCATCAAACATTGCATCAACCACTTGGCCAAGCCTTTGCCGCGATGCGCTTCAAGCACATACACGTCGCATAAATAAGCAAAAGTAGTTTTGTCGGTAACGACGCGGGCAAAGCCAATTTGATTTTTTTGTATGGGCTGATTTTCAAATAAACCGAAGCAAAGTGAATTTTCTATCGCTTGCTGCAAAGTGGCTTTCGGAATGCCTTCACTCCAATAAACGGTTGATAAAAATTGATGAATATCATCAATATTAAAATTAGTTATGTCGGTAGAAATTTCATAAGGTTCTTGTATCCAATGCTGGTAATGATTACTCATAAATTATTCAATATAATCAAACAGTTATAATCATGCCGCATTCTGATCCAGCGTCACCTGCACAAAAAAATCTTTCACCTCTTGCACGCTACGCGTGCGCTTCATCGGCGGCAGGCTTTGCCAAATGCGCTTGCCGTAAGGCTTGGAGAGCAAGCGCGGATCGCAAATCATCAGCACGCCGCGATCGGCCTCGTCGCGGATCAAGCGTCCCGCGCCTTGTTTCAAATTAATCACGGCGGCGGGCAATTGATACTCCATGAACGCATTGCGGCCTTCCTTGTTGATTTGTTCAATGCGAGCGGCGAGCACGGGGTCATCCGGCGGCGCGAAAGGTAATTTGTCGATGACCACCAAAGATAGTGCGTCACCTTTCACATCGACGCCCTCCCAAAAACTTTGGCTGGCGATCAGTACCGCATTGCCGAGCTTGCGAAAGCGTTCGAGCAATTCGGTGCGTGATCCTTCGCCTTGTAACAGCAGCGGATAGGCGACTTTATTTTTTTCGAATTTTTCCAGCAGCAACTCATGTGCGCGGCGCATGGCGCGCAAGCTGGTAAAAAGCAAAAACGCGCGGCCACCGCTGGCTTCTATCACCGGATACGCGGCTTCGACCACAGCCTCGGTAAACGCCGGCGTGTTCGGCTCGGGCATATTTTCCGGCACGTATAACAAGGCCTGTTGTTCAAAATCAAACGGGCTGTCCCAAGTCGAAGTTTGCGCCTCCTGCAACCCAAGCTCAGTTTGATAATGGGAAAAATCGCCTTTGACCGACAGCGTGGCCGAAGTAAATATCCATGCGCGCTTTTGTGCATCGACTTGTTTGCGGAAAATTTCGGCGATATCCAACGGCGTAGTGTTGAGCTGCATGGTGTGGCCGAAAATATCCAGCCAGCGGATCGAACCTTCCTCTTCCGCGCCGCGCCAGTGTTTGATTTGCAACGCCAACTCCTGCGCGCGCTTGTAGCAATTTTCCAAACCTTCATCGCGTTGCGCTTGCGATTCCAACATTTTCACCAATGCAGTCAGTTTTTTCTGCAGCGTATCGAGCGCTTCATCGAAGCCTTTGCGTCCGCGAACCTGTTGCGCGTTCAAGCGACCGGTGTCTTCTTGCATGGTGAGGCGCAAATCGCGCACGGCTTTATCCAGCGCCATACAAGCATCCGGCAGGTCTTTGAAATCTTTTGCGCTGACCACCGCTTCGGCACGTGTGTCACGCGCCAGCTCGATGATTTGCGACGACGACACCGACTGGCCGAAAAACAGCGACGCCGTATCCGGCAATTGATGCGCCTCGTCGAATATCACGGTATTGCAGGCGGGCAATAATTCCGCCATGCCTTCGTCGCGCAACATCACGTCGGCAAAAAATAAATGGTGGTTGACGACTACAACATCGGACGCCAGCGCGCGTTTGCGCGCTTCCAGCACAAAACACTCTTTATGATTCGGGCATTCGCTGCCGAGACAATTTTCGCGTGTTGAGGTTACCAACGGCCACACACTGGCGGTTTCCGGCACATCGACACATTCGCTTTTGTCGCCGCTAGTCGAGGCTTTGGCGAAGCGGACTATTTTCTGGATATGCTGCGTGTCTTCACGCGAGGCGAACCGCCCGTCATTTTTTGCGCGCTCAAGATGATAATGGCACACATAATTGGCGCGCCCTTTGAGCAAGGACACTGAAACCGGCGCTTTGATCGCGTCGCGCACGGTAGGAATATCGCGCATGAACAATTGATCTTGCAGGGTTTTGGTGCCGGTAGAGAGAATGACTTTGCCACCAGACAGCAAAGCGGGAACCAGATAAGCAAAAGTTTTGCCCGTGCCCGTGCCCGCCTCGGCGATCAATAAGCTATTGTCTTTGATGGCGGTTTGCACCGCCTGCGCCATTTCCAGTTGTTGCGTACGCGGACGGAATGACGGTATGGATTTAGCGAGGGAGCCATCAGCGGAAAAAACGGATTCGAGAAACTGCATGATTATTCTGAATAATAAAACGCCAGTTTATCATGCAGCTATCAAAGTGGGATGCAATGAGCCAAGACGTTCATTACCATCGGCGCTCCACTTAACGAGGGAAGGTAGGGATGGGGTGTATGTTCAGTTTGCGTAGGCTGCTAGAGATAAGCTACGAATAACATTGCCGGGGGTAGCCCGGCGGCTAGTCACTTTTTTGCTTCGCCAAAAAAGTAACCAAAAAAGGCGAACCCACCGCGC
>JAYVGF010000205.1:0-10011 GCA_043772415.1 Betaproteobacteria bacterium | reverse complement strand
GGATGGTAGCGGTTTTACGCCCGCCCTGCCATCCAAACCGGGCCAAAACGGGTATTTTGCAATTCCCGCCCAGTCAGTTATAATGCACGGCTAACCAATTGAGTACCCGGAGCAACACATGGCAAATACCAAACAAGCTGAAAAACGCGCCCGCCAGGGTGAAAAGCTGCGCCAGCATAACGCCAGCCTGAAAAGCACGCTGCGCACCGCGATTAAAAAAGTGAAAAAAGCGATTGAAGGCGGCGATGCGAAAGCGGCACAAGCCGCATTCCAGGAAAACGTCGGCACCATCGACAGCATTGCGGATAAGAAAATTATTCACAAAAATAAAGCCGCGCGCCATAAGAGCCGCTTGGCTCATGCGATTAAAGGTCTTAGCGCTTCAGCCTAAGGTTTTTGTGTGCGTGATGTAACAACAGCCGCTGATGCGGCTGTTTTTGTTTGTACTTCGAGTCTCTACAATAGAAATACCAATTCCCGTTCGTGGTGAGCCTGTCGAACCACACAGGCCCTTCGACAAGCTCAGGGCGAACGGCGGTGGTCATAGAGGTGGAACCGGAATTAAACGGGCCGCTTCGCCAGGGTTTTGATCAGATCATTCGCCGCCGCCCCCGGCACTTCGCACACTTCATTCTCGGAAATCGGTTTGCTCGGATCAATGATATTCAAATCATTATCATTAGCAAAATCCATCAGGAATTTATACACGCGCGGCTCGACTGTCGCGAGTTCGCCAGATAACACCACGCAACCCACACCATCTATCGTGGTCGGACGTACATGCGAAGAATAGCGCAATTGCTCATCCTCGCCGAACGACGACATAATGCCGCACAGACGCTCGGCCCAATCGCTGGGGCGAAAGGCGCGGCCGTTTTCGGTAATGCCTTGGATGACGACGTCGGAAGCTAATAGTGCCATGAGGGATTCAGTTTCAGCGCGGCTTGTGGCTTGCTGTTTGAGCGAATAAATTGATTAGCGCGCATTATATCTTATATAAGACTTGCTGAATTAATCCGTCGCGTTGTTAAAAATACAACTCATTGATTATTTTGAACTTTTAATATATCTTCAGAGCATACGAACAGAGGCAAAAACCCATGTCCCTACGCAAACCGGTCAGCCGCATTCTGGTCATTAACGATGAAGCCTTGGTATTAAAAGACATCATCAAGGGCCTCAACTCCGCCGCAAAGTCGCTGGCTAATCCGCACGGGATTACTTTCAGCGGCGCGGAATCGGCGCTCGACGCAATGGCGCTGATCGAAAAAGACGGCGACATCCAATCGGTGTTGGTCGATGACACTTTATATAGCATCAACGACGGCGCGAAGAAAAAAGCCGCCGCGCAAATGTCCGCTCTGGAGCTGGTGCAAAACATCACCGCGCTGCGCCCCGAAGTCGATGTGTATATTCTCATCGCGCAGGAAAAAGAACGTGAAGTGGTGGATGCCATGTTCAGCGAAGCGGTCGATGGGTATTTTTATCGCGAAGAACGCGACTATCGCGGCTGGTATCGCATTCTCAATGCGCAGTTGCAGGAAAAAGCGCGCACGCCGTTTTACGACCAGCTAAAAAATTATGTGTTGATGGCGAAAGACTCGTGGCATACGCCGGGGCATTCGTCCGGCGATTCGCTGCGCGACAGCCCGTGGGCGGCGGATTTTTATGAATTTATGGGCGAACATATTTTTGACGCGGATTTATCCGTGTCGGTGCAAATGCTCGATTCGCTGATGGAGCCGATGGGTGTCATCGCCGAGGCGCAACAGCTCGCGGCGAAAGCTTTCGGCGCGCAAAAAACTTTTTTTGCTACTAACGGCACATCGACGGCGAACAAAGTGATATTCCAAACCCTGCTCGCGCCGGGCGAAAAATTATTGCTCGACCGCAATTGCCACAAGAGCGTACACCACGGCGTCGTGCTATCCGGCGCACTGCCAGTGTATATGGACTCATCGGCGAATAAAAAATACAGCATCTTCGGCCCGGTGCCGAAAAAAACTATTTTGAAAGCGATCGAAGATAATCCCGACTCGAAAACTTTAATTTTAACCAGCTGCACTTACGATGGCTTGCGCTACGACTTGCCGCCGATTATCGCAGCCGCCCACGCGAAAAATATTAAAGTGATTATCGATGAAGCCTGGTACGGCCACGCGTATTTCCATCCCGAGTTTCGCCCGACCGCGCTCGAAGCCGGCGCGGATTATTCGACCCAATCAACACACAAAGTGATGTCAGCGTTTTCGCAGGCGAGCATGATCCATGTCAACGACGCGGATTTCAACGAACATATATTCCGCGAAAATTACAATATGCACACCTCAACCAGCCCGCAATACGCCATGATCGCCAGCCTCGACGTGGCGCGGCGGCAGATGTCGATGGAAGGTTACAAATTATTGTCGCGCACTTTGGAATTGGCAGCGGAATTACGCACGCAAATCAACTCCACCAAAGTATTCCGCGTGCTCGAACTCGACGACATGCTGCCGGATGAATTAAAACAAGACGGCATTCGTCTCGACCCGACCAAGATCACACTCGATGTGTCCAAGTCGGGTTACACGGTAGAAGAATTACAGCGCGAATTATTCGAGCACTACAACATACAAGTAGAAAAAACCACCTTCAACACGCTGACCTTGTTACTCACCATAGGCACCACGCGCAGCAAATGCTCGCGCCTCTACGACGCGCTGATGCGCATCGCCCGCGAAGGCCGTGCCCCGCGCAAACTGGAACAAATGCACGGAATACCCAGATTCACCGAACTCAAATATTTACCCCGCGACACTTATTTTTCGGAAGGCGAAATGCTGCCGCTGCTGGCGAAAAAATCACAGGCCAATGCTGAGTTGATCGGCCGCATTTCCGCCGACCAGATTGTTCCCTATCCACCAGGTATCCCGGTGCTCGTGCCGGGGCAATTGATTACAGCGGACATACTTGAATATCTCATCAGCCTGCTCGGCTCGCAAAAACATATTGAGTTGCACGGCCTCGTGCATGACTGCAATATGCCGACTATGCGCGTGTTGACGATGGCGGAAGAAAAACGGTTGAAAAAATTAATCTAATTGAGGCTCCTCTCGAAGTTTATGATTGCCGATACTCACATTCGCTTGGCAACCAAGCTTGATGCTGCTGATATAGCGGCTATGTCACGAGACTACATCGAGCATGGGCTTCCATGGCGTTGGACTTATGATCCGGTAATGAAAGCGATTGATAACCAAGATACGAATGTTGCTGAAGTAGGCGAACATGGTGCGCTGATTGCCTTTGGAATCATGTCTTATGTTGATGATGATGCCCACTTACAGTTGTTGGCCGTTCGCCGGTCGAGTCAAAGAAAGGGAATCGGGAGTGCGGTTCTTCTCTGGCTTGAGCAAGTTGCGTATTCAGCAGGAAGCAAAAGAATTCTCGTCGAAACTCGAAGCAGTAACTCTGTCGCTCGCTCGTTCTACGTCGAACATGGCTACCATAAGTATTTTGCCAAAGATCAAATGTACTTCGACATCGAGCCTGGTGTTGGCTTATTAAAGCAGCTAAGGAATGACGACTAATTTTTCTGTCGATTAAACGTAGCAAGTGTAGCGCGTAGGGCGTAGGGCAATGGAATGGACTCCTCTCCCCACGGCATCGATGTGCCACACTGATGAGCTCGCGTAGCTCGCGTAGGATGGGTGCAACCCATCGCCTCTAAACGTAATCGGCCCGCGCTATAAATATTAGCCCATGACCAACTATCGTCGCTCTAACATTGCCGGTGCCACTTATTTTTTTACCGTCAATCTTGCCGAGCGCAAACGCACTTATCTCATTGACCATGTAGATTTATTAAAGCATATCATTCGTGAGGAAATTGCTCGCCATCCGTTCACCATTGATGCGATGGTGGTTTTGCCCGATCATTTACATGCTTTATGGACATTACCGGAAAACGATGCGGATTTTTCTAATCGATGGCGGCGAATTAAGGCTGCATTTTCTAAGGCAATCCCCGACAACGAACGACGTTCGGCAAGCCGAGAATCAAAAGGCGAGCGCGGAATTTGGCAACGGCGATTTTGGGAACATCTGATTCGCGACGAACTTGATTTCGCACGGCATGTTGATTACATTCATTTCAATCCGGTAAAACATGGCCATGTATTAAATGTGAAAGATTTGCCGCATTCAAGTTTTCATCGTTGGGTGCGTGAAGGTAGGTCGTCGGAAAATTGGGCGGGAGAGGATGAGGAGCATCAGGTTTTCGGCGAGCGGCTTTGATGGGTTGCACCCATCCTACAAAAACCAAACCAGAACCTTGCATGATGGGTTGCACCCATCTTACGAAAATTCTAGCCGGAGCGCGTAGTGCACAATGTTTGCAAACCCTCTCGGTTTTGCATAATATAGTCTAAATTAACACGGCGGCTGCGGTCGCCGTGTTTGCTTTTTAACTTTCCGTGAAGAAATCACCATGTCCCATTTGATGAAAACCTATTCTCCTCAAGCCGTTGCCTTCGAGCGTGGTGAGGGTGTGTGGCTGTATGACACCAGCGGTAAAAAATATCTGGACGCGTTGGCAGGTATCGCGGTGAATGGTCTGGGCCATGCGCATCCGAAATTGGTGAAGGCGATTAGCGAGCAAGCGGCGAAAATTATTCATACGTCGAATTTGTTCACCGTACCGCAACAGGAAACTTTGGCGGCAAAGTTGTGCGAATTGTCGGGCATGGAGCAAGCATTTTTTTGCAGCAGCGGTGCTGAGGCGAATGAAGCGGCGATTAAAGTGGCGCGCTTATATGGACATAAGCGCGGCGTTGAATTGCCGACGATTATCGTGATGGAAAGAGCTTGGCATGGCCGCACCATCGCGACGCTATCCGCGACGGGTAGCCGCAAGGCGCAAGCGGGCTTCGAGCCGCTGGTCGCCGGGTTTGTGCGCGTGCCATACAACGACATCGCCGCGATAGAAAACGTCGCGCAAAATAATCAGAACATCGTCGCCGTATTAGTCGAAATGATCCAGGGCGAAGGCGGCGTGCGCATGGCGGATACGGAATTCCAGCGCAGATTGCAGGCCCTGTGCAACGCGAAAGAATGGTTGTATATGGTGGATGAAGTGCAGACCGGCATTGCGCGCACGGGCAAGTGGTTCGCCTATCAACACGCCGGCGTGCAGCCCGACGTATTGAGCCTCGCCAAAGGTCTCGGCTCCGGTGTGCCGATCGGCGCCTGCCTCGGCGCACGCCGCGCGAAGGATGTGTTCGGCCCGGGAAATCATGGCACGACGTTCGGTGGTGGGCCTTTAGCTTGCGTCGCCGCCATCACTACTTTGCAAGCGATTGTTGATGAAGGCTTGATGGAAAATGCCGCCAAGGTCGGCGCGCATTTGAAAACACGTTTGCAAACCGAATTGAAAAATGTCGCGGGCGTCGTGGATGTGCGCGGCATGGGGTTGATGATTGGGATAGAACTCGACCGCGTTTGCGGCGCGATTGTAAAACGCGCACTCGAAGTCGCCCTCGTCACCAATGTGACGCAAGATAAAGTAATCCGTTTATTGCCTGCGTTGATCATGACGCAAAGCGAAGCCGATATGCTGATCGACAAACTGGTGCCATTGGTAAAACAATTTTTATCCGAGCCTGCGCTTGCCACGGCAAAATAAAATGAAACATTATTTGCAATTCAAAGACTTTACGCTGGATGAATACGAGTATTTATTCGCGCGAACGAAGTGGATAAAAACTCAATTTAAACAATATGTTACCTACCAACCGCTAACGGACAGAATGTTGGCGATGGTGTTCGAAAAACAATCGACGCGCACGCGCGTGTCGTTTGAAGCGGGCATTTTTCAACTCGGCGGTTCGTCAATCAATCTCACCACATCGGAAACGCAACTCGGTCGCGGCGAGCCGATCGAAGACGTCGCCAAAGTGATTTCGCGCATGGTCGATCTGGTGATGATCCGCACTTTCGATCAAACCATTATCGAAAAATTCGCGGCTAATTCGCGCGTACCGGTGATCAACGGCCTCACCAACGAATATCATCCATGCCAAATCCTCGCCGATATTTTTACTTACTACGAACACCGCGGACCGATTAAAGGCAAGACTGTCGCGTGGATAGGCGACGCGAGTAATATGAGCCGCACCTGGTTACAAGCTGCCGAGATTTTTGATTTTACTTTGCATTTTGCTGCGCCAAAAGGTTACGAACTTGAAGCGGCGTTGCTGTCGAGCAAACATCTCAAATGCTTTACCGACCCGCGCGAAGCGGCGAAAGGCGCAGACTTGGTCAACACCGATGTGTGGACCAGCATGGGATTCGAAACCGAAACCGCCAAGCGCAAAAAAGATTTCGCCAGTTACATCGTCGATGGTGCGCTAATGGCGCAAGCGAAAAAAGATGCGCTGTTCATGCACTGCCTGCCCGCACATCGCGGTGAAGAAGTGTCCGCTGAAGTCATCGACGGCCCGCAAAGTGTGGTGTGGGACGAAGCGGAGAATCGCCTGCATGCGCAAAAAGCGTTGATGGAATATTTATTGTTGGGGCGAGTTAAGTAAGTTTCTTTTTTTGCGTGGAATGCCCCATTCCGTGTCATTTCCCTCAGTTGTAACCCGCTAAAAATTTGCTATAACCAAAGCATACCGTGATATTCGTTCATGGTATTTGTATCAATTCGAACATTTGGAATTATTCTCGATATGAAGGAGAAAAACCATGACACCAATTCTGCTTTTCATTCGTAGCTGGAGTATGTCGTTACTTGCGATAATTTTATTAGCCGGTGGATTCACGGCGGTGTATGCCGACAATGATGACGGGGACCATGACAGATCGGATAGCCGAATAAAAATCGGCCGCGACATTGCGCCGGTGCCGCTCAACTTGCAGGGCAAAAATCGCAACATGGTGTGGAAGGGCAGCTATTTGGTTAACGCCGGTGGCGGTTGCAATGATTGCCATACCTTTCCGTCATTCGCGGCGGGCGGCGATCCATTCGCAGGACAATTTCCGGTCATTAACTCGGCAAAATACCTGGCGGGCGGCACGCCGTTCGGCCCCGCATTGAAGTCAAAAAATCTTACCCCCGATGCGAATGGTCGCCCCGCCGGTTTAACCTATGCGCAATTTGAAACGATATTACGCACTGGGCGTGATGATGAGGATGGCCATATTCTGCAAGTGATGCCGTGGCCGGTGTATGGCAAATTGGCGGATCAGGATTTGCGTGCGATATATGAGTATCTGCGGGCGATACCGTCTTTGCCGAATAATTATTGATAATCTGTACGCCCTTAAACTAACGAATCGTAAACCTAAGATGATCGAAATGCGCTGGGCTTATCAGCGCCAGCCTATGACACGCCACGTCCCCTCCCTTTCAAGGGGGGGGTTAGGGTGGGGATGGGTCTTGTTGTTCGCTATCGAATAAAACTTCTACAGAAGTGATTTAAATTAGTTTGCCGGGGGTAGCCCGGCGGCTAGTCACTTTTTTGCTTCGCCAAAAAAGGCGAACCCGCCGCGCTGCTTTTTTGTTTTTTGGTTTTAGTTGCCGCGCTATTTCTGCTGACTATCGGGCGTCGAGCACAAACTAGCTGTAACCTTCAATTGAAACCTGCATCACCGCATAGCTCAAACATGTGCTCGCCGACTGCCCCCGATAGACAGCAAAAATAGCGGCGGCGCAGAAGGGTGTGCGATTCTTTCTTCGAATTTAAACCTTACGGTAACTGAGTATTTTGTAGGGTGCGCTGTGCGCACGCGTTGCGGTGATATGAACTTCGGTCAGCGTTACTTTCGCTCCCATGACAGTTTTCCCCATCAACCCCCGACCAAATCCCCCTTGGACGAGGGGGAAGGAGCTTGGCCAATTGATATTGCGCACATGGGCGACGAAATGAAGATCATTACGCTTGCGCGCGGCGCACCCTACCCCCCTGTCATCCTGAGCAATAGCGATGGATCTGTTGTAACGCACGTCAAATCAAAAGCGAAAAGCAGATCCTTCGCTATCGCTCAGGATGACAGAGGAAAAAATTATTCGGGCATGCTCTCTTCCGGCCGCCAACGATATTTTTCCAGCGCTACACGCCCATGCAAACCGAATACCACGCCTTCTTTTTCCAATAACACGCGTTGCAACTCATCATGATCACCACGGCTGCGCGCGCTGATTTCGCCTTTGGTGTTGATAACACGATGCCAAGGAATTTTTTTGCCTTCGGGTATTGCGTGCAGCGCGTAACCGACTTGACGTGCGTGACGACCTAGGCCTGCTAGCAAAGCGACTTGTCCATACGTCGCCACTTTGCCACGTGGAATTTTTTTTACGGCGGCGTAGATGCGGTCGTAGTGGCTGATTTCTTTTGTGGACATGGGGCGTGAAATACCCGCAGGGGAACAGAAAAATGCTCTACAAATTATTCAATATAATCAAATAGTTATGAAACTACTTGATTATCGTCAATATCACAGCTCTACGCCTTGGCTACGTAAAAATTCCTCATACGTGCCTTTGTAATCGGTAATTTTTTCCGGTGTCATTTCGATAATTCTGGTTGCCAACGACGACACGAATTCTCGGTCATGCGAAACAAAGATCAGCGTGCCTTTGTATTGTTCCAGCGCGCCGTTGAGGGCTTCGATGGATTCCATGTCCAAGTGGTTGGTGGGTTCGTCCATTAACAACACGTTATGTTTTTGCAGCATGAGCTTGCCGAAGATCATGCGGCCTTTTTCACCGCCGGAAATGACCTTTACGGATTTTTTTACTTCGTCGCCGGAGAATAATAAGCGTCCCAAGGTGCCGCGCACGACTTGGTCGTCGTCGCCTATTTGGCGCCAGCTGGTCATCCATTCGGTGAGCGAAATGGCTTCGGGAAAATCTTCCGTCGTATCTTGCGCCATGTAGCCCGGGCGGGCTTTTTCTGCCCACTTGACCACGCCTTCGTCCGGCTGCAGATTACCCGCGAGGATGCGCAGCAAAGTGGTTTTACCCACGCCGTTCTGGCCGATGATGGCGATTTTTTCGCCCGGCTCGACCAGGATGTTGAAATTCTTGAACAGCAATGTGTCGTAAGCTTTAGCCAGTCTTTCCACGCCGACGGCGGAGCGATGCAGCTTGTCCTTGTCATCGACTTCAAAACGGATGAAGGGATATTGGCGGCTTGATGGTTTAATGTCTTCGAGTTTGATTTTTTCGATTTGTCTTTGACGCGATGTGGCTTGACGCGCTTTGGACGCGTTAGCGGAGAAACGCGCAACGAAAGCTTTGAGCTCGGTAATCTGGGTTTGCTTTTTCGCGTTGTCCGAAGTCATGCGCTCGCGTGCTTGCGTCGAGGCGGTCATGTATTCGTCGTAATTACCCGGATAAATTTTGATGGTGTTGAAATCCAGGTCGGCCATGTGCGTACACACGCTGTTCAAAAAATGCCGGTCGTGCGAAATGATGACCATGGTGCATTGACGCTGATTCAAAATATCTTCCAGCCAGCGAATCGAGTTGATGTCCAGGTTGTTGGTCGGCTCGTCGAGCAGCATGATGTCGGGATTGGAGAACAACACTTGCGCCAGCAACACGCGCAGTTTCCAACCGGGCGAGACATTGCTCATCGGTCCGTTGTGTTGCTCTATCGGAATACCGACGCCCATGAGCAATTCACCCGCGCGCGATTCGGCGGTGTAACCATCGTATTCAGCGAACTTGGCTTCGAGATTGGCCGCGCGCATGTAATCGTCTTCGCTGGCTTCGAGGTTGGCGTATATCGCGTCGCGCTCTTGCATCGCCGCCCACATTTCGGTATGACCTTGCATGACGACATCGAGCACGCGTTGATCTTCGTAAGCAAATTGGTTCTGATTCAATTTACCCAAACGTTCGCCGCGATCGAGCGACACGTTGCCGCCACTCGGTTCTAAGTCGCCGCCGAGAATTTTCATGAAGGTGGTTTTGCCGCAACCGTTGGCGCCGATGAGGCCGTAACGATTGCCGTCGCCGAATTT
>JAYVGF010000204.1:0-10989 GCA_043772415.1 Betaproteobacteria bacterium | reverse complement strand
GCGCTGAAAATAAGCGTGTTCATGAACGTCTTCAACGTGCATTCGAATCGCAGCCCGGTTGATGGCAAGATCGAATCGGTCTGGTATCACCCCGGTTCGTTTCTTAATGCCGCGCTGGAAAAAGCCTCGCTGGAAAATGAACGCAATGCGCTGTGGATTAAGACGGCCAACGGTGTCGATGTAACTTGCGTCCAGATTGCAGGCTTGGTCGCGCGGCGCATCCTGTGTTACGTCGGCAAGGGCGATGCGCTGGCGCGTGGCCAACGCTACGGTTTTATTCGCTTCGGGTCGCGGGTGGATGTTTACCTGCCGCTGGGATCCAAGCCGAAAGTCGCTATCGGCGACAAGGTCTCCGCTACAGCGACTATACTGGCTGAGTTAGTCAATTAATTTTTCGGGAAACGCAAAATGAAGCATGAACCGGAACACCACGAACTCCCGCATGCGGAAATTGACGAGCATGTAAACGCAAAGCCGCGTCGGCGCGGCATTTATATTTTGCCGAATCTGTTTACCACCGCTGCCTTGTTCGCCGGCTTTTACGCCGTGGTCCAGGGTATGAACGGCAAATTTGAAGTCGCGGCCATGGCCATATTTGTTGCGATGGTGCTGGATTCTCTCGACGGCCGCGTCGCGCGCATGACCAATACGCAAAGCGCGTTCGGCGCGGAATACGACAGCTTGTCCGACATGGTGTCCTTTGGTGTCGCCCCCGCGATGCTGATGCTGGTGTGGGCATTGCAGGACATGAAACAAATTGGCTGGCTGGCAGCTTTCATTTACTGCGTTTGTGCCGCATTGCGCCTGGCGCGCTTCAATACTATGCTGGACGTAGCAGACAAACGTTATTTCACCGGCTTGCCCAGCCCGGCAGCAGCGGCGTTGGTCGCCGGATTCATTTGGGTGATGCACGACTACGATGTGCGCGGCGCGCAAATCAAATGGGTGGCGTGGGGTGTGACCTTGTTTGCCGGCCTCAGCATGGTGAGCAATATCAAATTTTACAGTGGCAAAGATTTCAACCTGAGCAAAAGCGTGCCGTTCTGGGCGGTGCTGGTAGTCGTGGCCATTTTCGTCGTGCTAACCCTGGATCAACCGCGTGTATTGTTCGGCCTATTTGTTGCCTATGCTTTATCCGGCTACGTCATGTGGCTGATGGAAAAACTGTCAGGCCGTAAGCCTAAGCTACCACCACCGCAAAGTAAGCCTCCTAATCTTTGATGTATTGCTTGGTTTTTTTGCAGCGCTTCTTCCCACCCCCGGTTTTCTGTAACGAATATCAATTCATTGAATGCTGAATAATCTCATGCCGAAAATGCGATCAGTAAACAAACAGACTCAGGCCGCTCGATCGGTTCGCCGGAATGCAAATTCTCGACGGCTATCGTTGCGTCCGTTGTCTGCATTGCTGCCGGCTATTTTTGCCGCTTACTCTGTTTCCGTCGGTGCTGGTGAATTAGAATTGTCACTCAAGCTGGCTATGTTGATCGATGGCCCATCGGCCGGGATATTGATGGCGCAGGCAGAGATTCCGCCATCGAATGTTGTTCTCGGCGAGGCTGGTTACCAAGCCGCACTGCAATTAGTGCGTGAAGGAAAATTACAGCAGGCAGCGGATTATCTCGCCGCATTGCGGCGACAGCACGGCGATGATTTGCGCGTGCTGCATGATTATGTCGCGGTCTCTTCCGACGCGGGGCGCCACGGATCTGCGCTGGCAGAGTTACCCAATATCGATCGCGCTAAAGCGCCGGCCTATGTGCTGGAGGCGCTGGCCGCTTCGGCGCGAGCGACTAAAAACCCCGCGCTCGCCTTGCAACTTTATCAGGACGTCCTGGCTCGTTCGCCCGATCGCATGCAGAGCCAATTGGCGAAAATTTATACGCTCGCCGATATGGGTAGTCATGCATTGGCAATTTCGGCGGCGGAAACGGCAATCAACAACGAGCAAAAAAATCCGCCATTATGGGAAGCCTATGGCTATGCCTTGCGCAAAGCCGGGCGCGAACCGCTGGCGCTCGAGGCTTATGCGCAAATGCGCGCACTCGACCCGGCAGGTAAAACCGCCAATCAAGCGCGCGTTAATTTATTGTCATCCCTCGGTGCGGCGCATCTGGCCAAAGCGGCCGCAGATGCCCAGCCCGACAGCATTTCCTCTACTGATCAACTCGGGTTGCGTCTCGATCGCGCCGCTGCGCATATCCGCTGGGCCGACGCCGACGATGAAAGCCGTGCCGAACGTTACCGCAATACTGATATAGCTTTGGGCGAGATCGATGCCGTGTTGTCGCAAATCAAACCTATCGACACACCGAACGCGCCCCTGGAGCGACGCGCGCTGTCGGACAAACTGGTGGCGTTGAGTAACCGTCAGCGTTTTGAGGAAACGACGGATTTATATACTCAGGCAAGCGGCGCAGGTTATGCCGCACCCGCCTACGTGCGCATGTCGGTGGCCGAAGCTTATCAGGGCATTAAGCGGCCCGACGTAGCGCGAAGCATGTTTGAACAATTGATTAGCGAGGAGCCGGATAACCTCAGGTATCGCTACGGATTATTTTACGCGCTGTCGGATCTCGAACAACACCGCACGGCGCAGGACGTCGTCGATGAAATCGTACGGCGAGAACCGCGCACACTGAACCGTAATACGCCCGAGCTGGAGCGGGAAAATCGCGGCTATATCCGTTCGCGTGTGTTGGCGATGCTGGCGCGTGCCTATGCCGACGATTTGCCCGACGCCAATCGTCGTGCCGACGAGCTGGTGCAGATGGTGCCGCGGAATCAGGACGTGCGTGTGAACCGTGCGTATATTTATAACTGGCGCGGTTGGCCGCGACAGGCTGATGACGAATTCCGTTGGCTGCTCGAAGTAGCGCCGGAAAATACCGAAGCGAAACTGGGGCGCGTTTCCGCGCTAAGCAATATCAACGACTGGCACCATTCCGACGCTGAACTGTCCGCGTTGCGGCAGTTGAAACCCGATGACCGACAAGTGAAAACCGCGCAACGTCGTTCGGCCGTTCATCATATGAGCGAATTAATTTTGAACGGCGAGGCGGGCAACAGCAGTCAATCCGTTAATGCGTCGCAAGATCGCCGCTGGGAAACACATCTGTATTCACCCCCCATCAACGATATGTGGCGACTGCATGCGCGCAGTGTGCATACACGCGATACGCTGAGCAACGATGAACACTTATCGCGCCATCGCGCAGGTGCAGGAGTTGAATTCAAAGCGCGCGATTGGCTGATCAACGCCGACGCGACGCGCTTGACCAAAGACCGCGCAGATGAAAAAAATCAGTTAGGTATCGCATTAAATTTATCTAATGAAATCAACGACTTCTGGCGAGTCCGTGCGAACGCGGAATCGGCGGACGAAAGCTTGCCGGTGCGTGCGGCGGCAGCAGGCATACGCGCCAAGCGTGCAGGGCTCGGCGTGACCGTGCGCGACAATGAAATCCATCGTGCCAATCTGGATGTGCAACGACATCAGTTCAGCGACGGCAATCGGCGCAACGAGTGGAGCGCGAATTACACCAACGTGTTCGAATCCGAATATCAGAACCGCTACACTTTGGGCGTGGGCTTGTCCGGCATGCAAAACAGTTTGACCGGTACGCCGTACTTCAACCCGCGTCGCGCGTTGAGCGCGGATTTCAGTTTGACCGGCGAATGGCTACACTGGCGCGACGAACAAAAAAGCCTGTGGCATCGCGTGGCGATTAACGCCGGCACCTACGAGCAGGACGGCTTTGATAATTTGCCGACCGCGCGTATCAACTACGAAATCGATTGGACCGCGTCGGACGTGATGGAAATCCGTTTTGCGTTGGGCCGGGCTATGCATCCATACGACGGCGTGCAGGATTTCCGCAATTACGCCAACTTCAGTTTTAACCGGAGATTCTGATGCGCAATATTTTTTCCTTTTTGCTCATCTTGTCGGCCTGCGTTTTCAGCACGCAGGTCCGCGCAGCCTACGAAGTGCAGGTGCTGTGTTATCACGACGTGGTCGATGATATTTATGCGCGCCCGGATAGCCACTCCGTCGATGTGACGCAACTGGTGACGCAGTTTTCCTGGATGCGCGAAAACGGCTACCAACCGGTGTCGCTGTCCGACGTGATTGCCGCGCGCGAGGGCAAAAAAACTTTGCCGGCCAAAGCAGTATTGCTGACGTTCGACGACGGCTATACCAGTTTTTATGAAAAAGTTTTTCCGCTGTTGCGCGAATTCAATTATCCGGCCGTGCTGGCGCTGGTCGGCGAGTGGATGGATGCGCCGCCGGATGGACAGGTAATCTACGACGGCAAACCGGTGCCACGCAGCGCATTTGTCAGTTGGGATCAAGCACGCAAAATGCAACGCAGCGGCCTGGTTGAGATCGCGTCGCATACCTATGCTTTGCACAAGGGCATCCCGGCAAATCCGCAGGGCAATACGCAACCGGCAGCCGTTTCGCGCCTGTATGACAAAGCATCCGCCAGCTACGAATCAGACGAAGCCTACGCAACGCGCGTGCGCGCCGATCTTGCGCGTAACTCGGCGTTGATAGAAAAAGAAATCGGCGTGCGCCCGCGCGCCGTGGTGTGGCCTTACGGTCGTCATAACAAAATGTTAAGCCAAATCGCCGAGTCGCTGGCCATGCCGATCGGCATGACGCTGCAAGACAAGCGCTATGACCAAACCCAATCTCCCAGTGAGATTCCGCGCAGATTGCTCTTGCTCAATCCTCTGCTGGCCGATTTCACTTACACCTTGCGCGACGCGGGCAGTGCGGGCATATCGCGCGTCATGCACGTGGATCTTGATTACGTTTACGACAGTAATAGCGATCAGCAGGACCGTAATCTCAGTGCCTTGCTGGAACGTATCAATGCGATGGGCGTCAACACGATATACCTGCAGGCCTTTGTCGATAAGGACAGCCACGGTCATGCGCAGGCTTTGTATTTCCCCAATCGTCACATGCCGGTGCGCGCCGATTTATTCAATCGTGTAGCGTGGCAAATCGGCCGCCGCACCAACGCCAAAGTGTATGCATGGTTACCGGTGATGGCGTTTGAGTTGCCCAAACAACATCCGGCGGCAGCGATGTTGGTGCAAGCCTCGCGCACTGAGGGCAAGCATGCCTACAAGCGCCTGACCCTGTTTTCTCCCCTGACGCGTAGCGTGATCGGGGATATTTACGAAGACCTGGCGAAGAACGTGCATGTGGACGGCATCCTGTTTCACGATGATGCCGTGCTAACCGATTTTGAAGACGCGAGTCCGCAAGCTTTGGAGCATTACGCCAAAAACTGGAATTTGCCGGGCAATGTTGACACCATTCGCGCCGATCCGAAATTGATGGCGCAATGGACCGCGTTAAAAACCAGGGAGCTGACCAGCTTCACCGTGGAACTGGCGGAACGGGTAAAAAAATATCGTCCGCAAATCAAGACCGCACGTAACCTATATGCACGCGTCGTCACCGAGCCTGAGTCCGAGGCGTGGTTCGCGCAGTCGTTAGCGTCGTTTCTGGAAACCTATGATTGGGTGGCACTGATGGCGATGCCGTATATGGAAAAAGCCAGCAACCCGGAAAAATGGTTAGACCAACTGGTGCGCGCAGTCGGCAAAACGCCGGGCGCGCTGAAAAAAACCGTGTTCGAATTGCAAAGCGTGGATTGGGAAAAAGATGTCGCCGTGCCGTCGAAAAAACTGCAAGCCCAAATGCGCCAATTACAATTATCCGGCGCGCATAACTTCGGTTACTACCCGGATGATTTTGTTCACAGCCTGCCGGATGTGGATATTATCGCGCCCGCACTTTCATTGCGCGAATACCCGAGGCCCTGATCATGCTTGACGGAAACTTACCCCAGTTTATTTTTGCGTTTACTTTTTACTATCCGCTGTTCATGTCGTATTTGTGGATGGCGGGCGCGCTATTCTATTGGTATCACTACGAGCGCAAAAGCAGTAATCCTGACCAGCCGCCTGTTTTATCCAGTTATCCGAAAGTGTCATTGGTGGTGCCGTGTTTTAACGAGGGCGCGCAGGTGCGCGACACGGTCGGCAATTTGCTCGCGCACAATTATCCCGATTTTGAAGTCATCGCCGTCAACGACGGCAGCAGCGATAACACCGGTGAAATTCTCGACGAATTGGCGAAAGACAATCCGCGCTTACGCGTCGTGCATTTGGAGAAAAACCAATGCAAAGCGGTAGCGTTGGATACGGCAGCGGCGATGGCGGATTCCGATTATTTGATTTGCATTGATGGTGACGCGATTCTCGATCGCAACGCCGCGTGCTGGATGATGTGGCATTTCCTCACCTCGCCGCGCGTTGCGGCAGTCACCGGTAATCCGCGTATCCGCACACGTTCGACCTTGCTTGGCCGCATTCAGGTGGGCGAATTTTCTTCCATCATCGGCCTCATCAAACGCGCGCAGCGCACTTATGGCCGCTTGTTCACGGTGTCCGGCGTGGTCGCCGGATTCCGCAAATCCGCCCTGCATCAAGTCGGCTACTGGAGCCGTGAAATGTTGACGGAAGATATCGACGTATCGTGGAAGCTGCAACTTAATCATTGGGACGTGCGCTTCGAGCCGGCAGCCTTGTGCTGGATACTGATGCCGGAAACTTTCACCGGCTTGTGGCGCCAACGCTTGCGTTGGGCGATGGGCGGCGCGCAGGCGATTTTGAAATACGCAGGCATGTGGAAAAGCTGGCGCAAGCGGCGCATGTGGCCGGTGTATATCGAATACCTCACCAGCATGATCTGGTCTTACTCCATGCTGGCGACCGTCATCCTGTGGATTGCCGGCAAGTTTTTCATTGTGCCGCAACCGTATTGGGTGCAAACCATTATCCCGCAGTGGACCGGTGTCATCATCGGCACCACTTGCTTGATTCAGATTGCCATCAGCCTGCTGCTTGACCGCCGCTATGACAAAGGATTATTGCGGAATTATTATTGGACCATTTGGTATCCGCTGGCCTATTGGGTGCTCAATATGCTTACCACAGTGATTGCGCTGCCGCGT
Source organism: Betaproteobacteria bacterium (assembly GCA_043772415.1). Lineage (GTDB taxonomy): Bacteria > Pseudomonadota > Gammaproteobacteria > Burkholderiales > JBEEJL01 > JBEEJL01. The sequence goes on along the minus strand of JAYVGF010000204.1, from coordinate 3,949 downwards.
GTGTTGTTGCGCAGTCGCGGCAAGCGCGCGCGCTGGACCAGCCCGGATAGGGGGGTGGTAGCATGAGCATCGATTCAACCTTCCAGATTTCATCGCCTTTGATACTCGACATGCCGGATCGCTTGTCGATGCCGCGCCGTTTGGCCTATCGCGTGCTCACGCTGGCGTTCTGGATGGGCTGGATTTATTTATGGCTACCTTTGATCACTTTGCTCGGCTGGTTAAGCGGCATCGCTTTCTTCCGCGATCAATTAGTGGTGCAGCAGGGCTGGCAGTCGTTTATCGACAACCTGCCGACTTATTCGATCGTGGTGGCGCTGATGGCGGGCAGTTTATTTTTCTGGGCGATCACCAACTGGTATCGTTTTGCCAATCGCGAAGCGCGCAAAGCTGTGAGTCATGTGTCGGTGCAGGAGCAAGCCGATCGACTTCAAGTGAGCGCCAATAATCTCGCTATGTGGCAAAAACAAAAGCGCTTAGTTGTGCATCACGATGACCACGGACGAATACTGAAAGTGACCGCTTAAGTTATATTTTTAACTTAAAAAATATTTAATAAAATCAAATAGTTACGCAATAGTATTGCAAGCGTATCAACTGAGTCGTAACGTTAATATTTGACTATCACTTGCGTAGCGCGCTTAACTTGTTTATATTCACTCATATGAAAATGCTTTTCCGCTTACTCGCCCCCATCCTCACCAGCTTGATCATTCGCAAGCTGCTGCGCCGCGCGCGCAAATAAACCCCCACCCCACAATACGGTTGTACTGTTGGTAGATAAGTTAAAATCTACCGGCTAAAGCTTGTTCACTTTCTTCGTCTGCAAAATATATTTACGGAGCCACCATGTCTGACCAATTGATTATATTCGACACCACCTTGCGCGATGGCGAACAAAGCCCCGGCGCTTCCATGACACGTGAAGAAAAAGTGCGCATCGCCAAGCTGCTGGAAAAAATGCACGTTAATGTCATCGAGGCCGGATTCCCTGCATCGAGCCAAGCGGATTTCGATGCGGTGCATGCCGTCGCCAGCGCGATTAAAGACAGCACAGTTTGCGGCCTCGCGCGTGCGCAAACCGGCGACATCCAAAAAGCCGCCGACGCCATCAAGCCCGCCGCGAGCGGACGCATCCATACTTTTATCGCCACCTCAGAAATTCACATGCAAAAGAAATTGCGCATGCAGCCGGAGATGGTGTTGGAGGCGGCGATTAACGCAGTGAAATTCGCGCGCACCTTTACCGACGACGTAGAATTTTCTGCCGAAGACGCCAGCCGTTCCGAGCTGGATTTCATGTGCCGCGTATTTGAAGCCGTGATCAAAGCCGGCGCCAAAACCATCAACGTGCCGGACACCGTCGGCTACGGCGTGCCGGGCGAATACGGCGAACTGATGCGCAAAATTATCGAGAAAGTGCCCAATTCAGACAAGGCGATTTGGTCCGTGCATTGCCATAACGATTTAGGTTTGGCTGTCGCCAATTCATTGTCGGCAGTCATGAACGGCGCGCGCCAAGTTGAATGCACCATCAATGGTTTGGGCGAACGCGCAGGCAATGCGTCGCTGGAAGAAATCGTCATGGCCGTGCGCACACGCAAAGATTTCTTTAGATGCGACACGCGCATCGACGCCACGCATTTAGTACAAGCCAGCAAATTGATTTCCGGCATCACCGGCTTTCCGGTGCAGCCGAACAAAGCCATCGTCGGCGCCAATGCCTTCGCGCACGAGGCGGGCATCCACCAGGACGGCGTGCTCAAGCACCGCGAGACCTACGAAATCATGCGCGCGCAAGACGTGGGCTGGAACGCCAACAAAATGGTGCTGGGCAAACATTCGGGCCGCACTGCATTCAGGGCGCGCTTGGAAGAATTGGGTATCGCGCTCGAATCTGAGCAAGCACTCAACGACGCGTTCAAAGGCTTCAAAGAACTGGCCGATAAAAAGCATGAAATTTTCGACGAAGACATTCATGCTTTGGTGAGCGGCGAAGCGGTCACGCACGAGAACGAGCATTTCGCCTTCGTCTCGCTCATGGCGCATACGGAAACCGGCGAGACGCCGCGTGCCCGTATCGTCATCACCGAAAACGGCACAGAAAAAAAATCCGAGTCCGACGGCAGCGGCCCGGTCGATGCGTCGTTTAAGGCGATAGAAAAACTGGTCAACAGCGGCACCGAGTTGCAACTGTATTCCGTCAACAACATCACCAGCGGCACCGAGTCGCAAGGCGAAGTGACGGTTCGATTATCGCGTGGCGGACGCATCGTCAATGGCCTCGGCGCAGACACCGACATCGTCGTCGCCTCAGCCAAAGCCTATTTATCCGCGCTGAACAAACTGCAATCCAAGTTGGAAAAAGTAAACCCACAGGTTTGATGTCGTTGGATGCTTCCGAAAAAAACCTGATTTTCATGCGCGAGGCGATCAGCCTCGCGCATGAAGCGGGTGCGAATGGCGAAGTCCCAGTCGGCGCCATCGTTGTCAAAGACGGCATCATCATCGGACGCGGTTACAACACACCCATAGCAAAGCACGATCCGACCGCCCACGCCGAGATCCGCGCACTACGCGACGCTGCTGAAAAAATAGGCAACTACCGTTTGCCCGATTGCGAACTCTACGTCACGCTCGAACCCTGCGTCATGTGCGTCGGCGCCATCATGCACGCACGTATCGCTCACGTAGTATTTGGCGCAAGTGATCCGAAGACCGGCGCAGCGGGCAGCGTGGTGAATTTATTTGCCGAAACCAAATTGAATCATCACGCAGAAGTAACGGGTGGGGTGATGGCGGATGAGTGTGCGACGCTGCTGAAAGAATTTTTCGCTGCGCGCAGATAGTATTATAACTATTTGATTATATTTGATATTTTATCGGTGGCTCACTATACACCTACTATATTTCCTCAGGCTTTTGTCGAGCAAAACGAAGTGTGCCGACCGTTGCCACCGCGTAGGCATGCTGGCGCTTTTGTCCAGTTTCTTGCTCGTCGCGCTACCGGTTGCCGTCATTCCCGCGCAGGCGGGAATCCAGCAAAAACAAAAGGCGTCTTTCACAAAATGTTTTGAATAAGGCTATTTATTTTAAAGGCACTGGCTTCCCGCCTGCGCGGGAATGACAGTAATGTGAACTCCTGCCCGGCGTAGGGTGCGCCGCGCGCACGCGTAAAGGTATTTCAGATTGTCACCAACATTTGATGCAACGAACGTCCTGACTCCTTCCCCCTCGACGGGGGAAGGTTGGGACGGGGGTGGCGATGTTATTGACGCCAGCCGATGGGGGAATCAGCGCTACGCATGCGTGCGGCGCACCCGACCGATTTGTCATCCTGAGCCTCAGCGAAGAATCTGCTTTTCGCTTTTAATTTAACCCGCGTAACAGCAGATTCTTCGCTGACGCTCAGAATGACAATGAAAAAATATTGCGGGCCCTTGCCTTTAGTTTCTCACATCAGAAAACCCGAAGCCAAACCATCGTCCGCAGCCGTTGTCGTTGCCGTTACTTCACTGCCCAGGCGCACATCGCGGATCGTTACCTGGCTATCGGCAGCGCCGAAGCCTATCAAGTCGAACGATAAGGCCACCGGATCGGTCGTGCCCACGCCGAGCAGGTCGAGCACATAGGTGCGGCTACCGTCGGCGTTGTCGATGCGGCGCAACTTGTCGCCGCGTCGCTCCGTGCCGTTGGCCTGGATATTGAGCAGGGAGTCCGTGCGGGTGAGGGCGACGGTGGAGGTCAGCGCCGCGCGCGTGTTGGCGTTGAGCAGCGCGACCTCGAAGGCATCGTCCGGGCCGAAGGCCGCGTCGGTCATCTGCAAACCTTCGACGGTAAAGCTCAGGTAGCGGTGGCTGTCAAGCTAGTTGTCGCCTTGATGGTTAAATTTACGCAGCCTTTTTGTTATCTTGATTTACCTCCCTTTGACGATTGGTTGCAGCATCGT
>JAYVGF010000203.1:0-3788 GCA_043772415.1 Betaproteobacteria bacterium | reverse complement strand
CGGCAAATCGTGACGCCCTTCTTCTCTTTGCCACTCAATAATTTTTTGCGCAAACTCGCTCATGTAGGGATTATTTCACTTGTCGGATTTGACTTCAATGCGCACGTTGGTCGCACGCTTGTCGGCGGCGATCAATTCGCCTATTTGTAATACGCCATTGGCGTTGAGTTTTTTTACCCAAGTGAAATCGGGCAAGTCCGTTGGCGTTTTAATCGTACTGCTTTTACTTTCCAGCCAAGACGTATTGAATTTGCTAAGTAACACATCAAACGTGTACGCAGGCGGCGCAAAATCGACCAGGCCCAATTTTCCTTCCAGCTTCGCGTCGTTAAGTGTGCCTTTCAATGCGGCGTTTATATTTTTGCGCTTCACATCCGCACGGAGCGTACCGTTAGCATTCAACATCATCGCTTGCTTGAAATCTTTCGGTAGGATTTTTATGGCAAGCGTCATGGCGCTCAAATCATATTGCCCTTGCTCAAGTACGATTTGCGCGCCGAATTTTAGCGATCCTTCCAGCGCTACATCTTCAGGCTGGTAGGTGAAATCCAACTTGAGCGGTGCTTTTGTAACTATTTGATTATTATTAATTATTTGTATGCCGCCATCAGACTGAATAGTAAGCGGCGCATGATCAATAATACCCCTCGCGTCCAGATGTGCGTCCTGCAAGTTGTACACATTTGCGTGATCGCCCGTGTCATTCACATCATCCAGCACGCCGATGGTTAACACCGCATCGATAGCATCGGGCGTTGGCTGCGCGGTTTTTTTTGCGTTCTGCGCAGGCTTGGCCTTCCATTGCGCTGCGAGCTTTAATTCGTTACCGCTCATGCGCTCATCTACATAGGTAAATGCCGGCGCGGTCAACGTGGTGTTGAGGCTGTAGGCGGCAGTTTGCTGCTCCGCTTGACTGCTGATATTTTTCGCGCGCCAATTTTTGCCTTCTTGCACCGCTTCGGCGAAAGAAACCTTAGCATTCCATTTTTCGCTGTCCTGAAGTAATTGGCTTTGTAGATTCCAGTCATTGAAACGGTCTATCCTTTTCACGCCATCCAATGCCATCGCGCCGGTGGCGTTGAGCGTGACGTGGTTTATCGCATTGCCACCGGCATTGGCGGTGCCCTTGATGGCGAGGACCAATTTTTCCATCGTCACACTCTGCTTATCCAGATCAAACCACAGCGGGCTTTTTACCTCGACATGCAGATTCAGGTCGTCTTTATTCAATAACACATCCGCGTTAAAGCTGGCCTCGGTCGAAGTGTTGTTGGCAAGGCGGCCGATGGCGAGATTCGCCTTGCTGATATTCCAGCGCGCCTGCTGGTTGTCGAATAGCAGCGACGCGTTATTTATTTTCAATCCTTTGATGTCGAACGGCGGCGTCTGCCCGCCGCCGGCAAAAAAATCATCGATATTGGTTGTGCCGTCGGCGAGCCGCTTGATATGTAATGAAGGCGCATCCAACGTCACATCAGTCACTTCCAATTTGCCGTCTATCAAAGGCCGCCACTGTAAGGAAATTTTCGCCGACTGCAACGTAGCGAAAACAGCTTGGCCATTTTTTTCCATTAGACTAAGTGGCCCGCTCTCTATATGCAAAACCGGCCACAAGGATAATTGCAAATCGCCGGGAATAATCAGTTTGCGCTGATATTTTTGTTGGAAATAATCGGTGATGCGCGGCTTCAAATCATTCGGCTTGAAAGTCGTGACAGCATAAATGACGACCGCCGCCAGCAGCAACAACAAAACCAACATCGCGATCAGGGAAATTTTCCAGATTTTTTTCAAGAAGACGCTCTGCGGTAGCGCAGCGTGGATACGCTACGAAAAGATCTTGGCGAGCAAAAACACTCGTAACCCCATTCTACGTTGCACCCGCCCGCGTCTCAAGATTCCTCCTTTTTCTACTGTTCAAGCGTGCGTCACTTTTCGTTGCATTCGCTACACAGTTTTTTACAATCCAAACAATTTCAATCAATTCAAACGCTTATCTAAAGCGCTTTGTCGCAAAACGGCAACAAAACTTAAATTTGTAACCATTTGATTATATTCAATATTATATTTATTGCATTGCAAAAACAACAACTTATCTACCGAAAAAGCACATTCTGGTACAGGAATTGCCTTAACCTAATTGCACCGCGAGAGGCCATCCGCCCATCGCTCCCGGCGTCCGATGCCACCAGCATCTTCCGCTAATCGCCTACAAAGTCTTGGCTGGTTTTGTTTTAACAGAACGCAGATTTCGATCCACCGTTTCTTAGTAGAACTTGCAACCGCAGTATGGCAATAAACTGAAAGCCGGCATTTCATCCGGCGCTTACAATAATTTTCAACCAGGAGGTACTAAAATGAACCAACGTAACCTGCTTCAACTTGCAGTCTGCAGCGCCCTCACCGTACTCGCCGCTCCCGTACAAGCCATTAGCTTCACGGCAAACGACTGGACTATGGATATCAATGGTACGGTGAATGGTTTTTACACTAATACCGATTGCAGCAGCGTCGCCAACCCAGCTAACTGGGCGGTTTTTTCGGCTTGTAATACTGGTAACCAAACCAGCAATATTCAAAATGGGTTACTGCCAGGCTGGATTAGTTTTGTCGCCACCACACGTCAAAATGACCTCGACATCAAGGCTCACTTCGGTTTTGCGCCAGGTACGTCTGGTGATGCAAACACCCCTAGAGGCGGAGCTTTTACATCGATTGATACTCGTAACGTGTATTTGAGTTTTGGAGACAAAACTTGGGGTTCGGTCAAAATTGGTCGTGACATTGGCTTGTTCCAACAACAAGCAATTCTGGCTGACATGACTCTATTGGGCGTAGGCGGTCAAGCGAATTTGAATGGCGCCATCAACACGACTACCGGTATGATCGGTAAAGGTTATATCTATACCGCCTTTCAGCCACAAATCACCTACTCCACCCCTAACTATTCTGGCTTCCAGGCATCCATCGGCGCATTCCAGCCAGCGAACATCGACACATTTACTGTCCACAACAGCCCCATGCTGCAAGGAATGGCGACGTATGACTTCCCCGCATCGGGCGGCTTCACTGGCAAGGGCTGGGCATCGTTTGTCAACCAAAGCGCTAAAAACGCTGCTGGAACTTCAGTTAGCGCCCAAGGTTTTGAGTTGGGTGGCAAGATTGGTGTAGCTGGTTTTGAAGGTACTTTGGTTGGCTTCGATGCCAAAGGTGTTGGCAATGCAATATTGTTTGCTGGTGGCACAGACGCAGCAGGCAACACAGCAAAAACACAAGGCTTGCTGGCGCAGCTAACCTACAAGCCCCCAGGTTTGAACACCAAATTCGGTATCAACTTTGGCGAAACCAAAAACAAGGATCTCGCTGGCGCCAAAAACAGTGCTATGACCTTGGGCGTGTATCACAGCCTGACCAAGAGCCTGACCTTGGTGGGTGAATACATTGATGAGAAGACAAAAGGGCCAAACTTTACGACCGATACAGCCACAAACATAACAACTGTTTCGCCTGGCAATGACGCAAATGCAAAGACTCTTGCACTAGGCGCCATCCTGTTTTTCTAAAAAGCTTCAGCAAAATAAAGAAGTACAAAATCAAACGGCACCTTCGGGTGCCGTTTTTTTTGTAGGGCGGGCCCCACCCACCAAAAAATAATCCACGAAGTGAACAACCTGTTTCTTTGCGGCGGGTGGGCCCGCCCTACAGCACGTGTGCGCACGGCTCACCAAAGACCTAGCCATTCAAAAGAAGAATTAGCAGACACAAGGCACGATAATATCCCCGTCATT
>JAYVGF010000202.1:0-3080 GCA_043772415.1 Betaproteobacteria bacterium | reverse complement strand
CGGCAACATCGCCGGTCCGTTGTTGGCTTATGAAGTCATGACGGCATTTTTTCTCGAAGCAACCTTCCTCGGCATCATGTTATTCGGCATGAAGCGCGTGTCCAATCGCGTCCACACGGTAGCCACCGTCCTGGTCACATTCGGCACCTCACTCTCCGCGTTCTGGATCCTCGCATTAAACTCCTGGATGCAAACACCGGCGGGCTACGAAATGATCAACGGCAAAGCGCACGCAGTGAGCTGGCTTGCCATCATTTTCAATCCGTCGTTCCCCTATCGTTTTTCGCACATGATGACGGCGTGTGCGCTGTCGGGTGCGTTTCTTGTCGCGGGCGTATCGGCTTATCGCTGGCTGCGCGGCGATAAAGTGCCGAGCGTGATGGCGGCGTTGAAAACCGCCGTATATGTCGCGGCACTATTTATCCCGCTGCAGATTTTGCTCGGCGATATGCACGGATTGAACACGCTTAAACACCAACCGGCGAAAATAGCCGCCATCGAAGCGGTGTGGGAAACCGAGCGCGGCGCGCCGCTATTATTATTCGCCCTGCCGAACCAGGCCGAACGCAAAAATGATTTTGCCATCGCCATTCCAAAAATGGCGAGCTTCATTTTGACCCACGAGTTTGACGGCGAAATAAAAGGCCTCAACGAATTCAAAGATAAACATCCACCCGTCGCGCCGCTGTTCTGGGCCTTCCGCATCATGGTCGGCACCGGCATGTTGATGCTTGCCGTGTCGTGGTTCGCCGCGTGGCAATTGCGCAGGCGCGCAGGCCTGACTGATCTTGCCGCGCGCGCATTGGTGTTAATGACATTTTCCGGCTGGGTAGCGACCGTTGCTGGTTGGTATGTGACGGAAATCGGCCGCCAGCCATATTTGGTTTACGGCCTACTTACCACCGCCAATGCCGCGTCGGATGTTCCCGCTACGATGATTGCCACCACCCTGGCGATGTATCTCATCATGTATGCCGTGCTCACGGTCGCTTATGTGTCAGTAATTTTTCACTTGGCGCGCAAAGCGGGTTACCCCGAAATGGAAAAAAAGCATATCCTTAGTGAAGGAGCACGAGCATGAGCGAACTCTCACAGCCTGGCGGTTGGTTGCCCTTGGTTTTTCTTTTGCTCATGGGCGTGTCCATGCTCGCCTACGTGTTACTCGACGGCTACGACCTCGGTGTCGGTATACTGCTACGTCGCGCGACGGACGAACAAAAAGACATCATGATTTCTTCCATCGGCCCATTCTGGGACGCGAATGAAACGTGGTTGGTGTTGGGCGTCGGGATTCTACTCGTCGCGTTTCCGATGGCGCACGGCGTGATACTCACTTCGCTTTATCTGCCGGTCGCGCTAATGCTCATCGGCCTGACTTTACGCGGCGTCGCCTTCGACTTTCGCGTCAAGGCACGCGCGCATCATAAGCCTTGGTGGAACACCGCGTTTTACGCCGGTTCATTGCTCGCATCTTTTTCTCAGGGCGTGATGCTGGGGCTTTATATTGTCGGCTTCAAATACGATTGGTTGTCGTTGCTGTTTGCGCTGTGCACCGGCTTGGGATTATTAGCTGGCTATTCATTACTCGGCGCAGGTTGGCTGATTATGAAAACCGAAGGTGCGTTACAAAAACGCGCCGTGTATTGGGCGCGCCGCACACTGTGGCTAACCGCGCTCGGCGTCGCGGCGATTTCGATTATTACCCCGCTAGTGAGCCAGCGCATTTTTGCTAAATGGTTTTCACTGCCGAATATTTTTCTGCTGGCACCGGTGCCGGTGATGACATTTATTTTATTCGTCGCCATCGACCGCATCCTGCATCGCCTGCCGCGACAACAAGCCGCAGGTAACGACGCGTGGTGCTGGTTGCCCTTCGCCGGAACGGTAAGCATTTTCATCCTCGCCTTCCTTGGCCTCGCCTACAGCTTGTTCCCTTATCTCGTCGTCGATCGCATCGACATCTGGCAAGCCGCCAGCGCGCCCGAATCGCTCAAAGTGATTTTGATCGGCGCACTCATCGTGTTGCCAGCGATATTCGCATATTCAGTGTTTGCTTATCGTGTGTTTTGGGGCAAAACGAGAGAATTGACCTATGACTAAAAAATCAATTAAATCAAATAGTTACATAAATAAGCTATTGGCATTATTTCATTGCGATTTGTCACCCTGAGCAACACGAAGGATCTGCTGTTTAGCCGAGTGCGCGCAAAAACAGATTCCTCGCAGCGGTCAGAATAACAGTCAAGTAGGGCGGGTCCCACCCGCCGAAAAAAAACAGGTTGTTCACTTCGTGTTTTGTTTTTTGGCGGGTGGGACCCGCACTACCGGAACAAAGCACCGACGTTCAGCCCTCGCCCCCTCCCCTTCAAGGGGGGGATAGGGTGGGGATGGGGTATTCCAATTTGCAATTAAAATGCAATCATCATTGCCCGTTCGTGGTGAGCTTGTCGAACCACACAGCCCTTCGACAAGCTCAGGGCGAACGGAGGCAGACGGAATAATGAATGGCGTTTATATTGCCAATCAGAATTACACGTTAGCCGCTGCAATATATTCTTCATCCTGCCGCACAACTTCATGCACCTTGCCGCCATCCATAATGAACACCCGCTGCGCGGAAGTGACGGAAGTATTGGCAAGTGCGCGGGGAAGACAAGACTGTGCTTGAATAAGCGTAGGCATTGTGACGCGTGCGCACGGCGCACCCTACCGCACCTGAATTGAAAAAACACTTGTCATCCTGAGCGAAGCGAAGGATCTGTTTTTTGGTTGAGCTAGCGTTAAAGTGGATTCTTCACTCCGCGCAGAATGAGAAAATACATTACCGTCATTCCCGCGTAGGCGGGTATCCAGCAGAACAAAATGCTTTTTTCATTACTGGACTCCCGCCTACGCGGGAGTGACGCGGGTGTTTGCAAGTACGCGGGAGTGACCGGGGGATGAGCGCGTGCGGGGGCGAAGGGGAAAATTTATTTAGTCTGTTCGGCGTTTACTGCCGCACGCTGTTTTGCCAATTCTTCCTTGATCGAATCGGGCGTGATGTAATTCGGGAAACGTTTTTTGAATTCCGCCAGCGTTTG
>JAYVGF010000201.1:0-9681 GCA_043772415.1 Betaproteobacteria bacterium | reverse complement strand
GGCTGCGGCTATTTTGATGTCAACCAAAAACGCGGCGTGCGCTGGAATGCGTCGAAAGCGTTTTTACATCCCATCATCAAGCGCCCTAACTTGCGCGTCATCACCATGGCGCAAGTGAAAAAATTGCGCGTAGAAAACAAGCGCGTGGTTGGTGTGGAATTTTTTCAGGGTAACGAAGTGCATTTTGCTGCGGCGGATATCGAAACTGTGCTGGCCGCTGGCACCATCGGTTCGCCGCAAATCCTGCAACTTTCCGGCATCGGCCCTGCTACGCTGCTACAGCAATACGGCATACCCGTCACGCATGAATTAGCAGGCGTCGGGGAAAACCTGCAAGACCATTTGCAGCTACGCATGATTTATAAAGTGAAAAATGTGCGCACTTTGAATACGGTAGCGAATTCCATCAGCGGAAAAATCAGCATGGGATTGGAATACGCGTTCAAACGGCGCGGCCCGCTTACCATGGCACCATCGCAGCTCGGCGCATTTGCCAAATCCGATCCGTCGCAATCCAGCGCCAACATTCAATATCACATTCAACCCTTGTCGCTGGATAAATTCGGCCAACCGCTGCACTCCTTCCCCGCTTTCACTGCTTCGGTATGTAATCTGCGCCCTACTTCGCGCGGCAGCGTGAAAATAAAATCAGCAGACGCGTTGGCTGCCCCCGCCATCTCGCCCAACTATCTGAATACCGATGCCGACAAAAAAGTGGCGGCAGATTCTCTGCGGCTGACGCGCAAAATCGTTTCCGCGCCAGCGCTGCAAAAATATTTTCCTGAAGAAATATTGCCCGGCCCCGCCACGCAAAGCAACAGCGAATTAGCCAAAGCCGCCGGTGATATCGGCACCACGATTTTCCATCCGGTCGGAACATGCCGTATGGGCACCGATGCCAACGCCGTGGTCGATGCACGCTTGCGTGTACACGGCATCGCAGGTTTGCGCGTGATTGATGCCTCGATCATGCCGACCATAGTTTCCGGCAATACCAATTCGCCGACGCTAATGATTGCCGAAAGAGGCAGTGAAATGTTGCGTGAAGATCGTAAAAAGTAAAGCCCTTGTCATCCTGAGCACAGCGAAGAATCTGCTTTTCGTCTGGTTCAAGGTACAGCTACGGCAAAAGCAGATCCTTCACTATCGTTCAGGATGACAAAAAGTTGTTGTCATTCTGAGCAAAGCGAAGAATCTGCTTTTACGCTCGTCCAGCCAGCACAAAAAGCAGATTCCTCACTAGCGTTCAGGATGACAAAAAAGTTATTGTCATTCTCAGCAAAGCGAAGAATCTGCTTTTATGCACGTCCTGCCACCACTAATATCAGATCCAACACTAGCATTCAGGATGACAAAAAAGTTGTTGTCATTCTGAGCAAAGCGAAGAATCTGCTTTTCGGCACGCTCAGTCAACAGCAAAAGCAGATCCTTCACTATCGTTCAGGAAGACGGAGGGAATTTTTGTCATTCTGAGCGAAGCGAAGAATCTGCTTTTCGGTACGTTCAGCCACAGCCAAAAGCTGATCCTTCACTTTCGTTCAGGATGACAACCAGGATGACAATTAATAGACTTTAGTAATCTTATAACCCTGTTGCTCCAGCAAACTCAACATGCCACGCTCGCCGTAAAGATGCAGCGCGCCGCACGCGGCAAACGCGTTCCCTTTTTCTAATTGCAGCAGCAGGCGTTCCGCCATCACTTTGTTGCGGTCGAATAAGATCCGCGTCAAAAATTCCTGCTCTTGTTTCTCACTCACTTTGCCGCCTGGGAACGACACACGCGACAAAGCCATCAAGCGCGTCAAATCGCGTTTGAGATACGCATCGAGCATGTTTTTAATTTCGCCTTCAATTTTATGCTGGCTTGACTGCGCATGCTGCAACAGGGCGACTTGCGTCGCTTGCGACATGCCGTTGAATGCAGCGATTTGTTCGTCTATGGTTTCCAGCGGCACGATGATTTTTTTATGTTGGCTGGCGACGCGTAACAACATCTGGTCCAGCACCAGGCCGTTACGTTTGGGCGGTTGTTGCAAAGTCAGCATCGCCGCCCAAGGCTTGAAACGCGGACGCACGTCTTGAGGAATATTTCGTCGTGCAAGCAAGTCGTCTATCGCTTTGTAATTCTCGTCGCCAAGCAAGGCCGGCAATTGCGGTTCGGCAGTCAACATGGCTGCCATGAAACGACGCGCTGAGCTTTTATCATTGATTGCTTCGGCGGCGAAAATTTCCGCCGCATTAAATACCTCCATCACTTGCGCCGGAACCGCCAGTACATCGCTGTCGTCAACATGGATGGTGCCGAACAGGTAGCTAGGAGGGGTATTTTTAGCTTCGATTTTCCACAGCAAGCCCTGCTCGAATTTGCTCTCTGCCGCCCACAAATGGGTAGCCAGTAAAAGTGCGGCAATCAGGCAAAAAAAACGTTTCATACTTTTCGCTTTACCCCACAAGTCAGTATTGGTCTGACCACGTTGCAGAAGGTCGGTTCGCCTGGCAGCTCTCAGGCCGCTACTTTTTCCGCGATATCGATCACTAAAGCAGGTTGCTCGCTATCCGAGAAGGAAAAGGTCACATCCCGCGCCCCAAAGCCACGCGCGATGGAGCGCAATGTGCGCTCGGCCGACTGGTGCAAATCGGTCTCCAGTTTTTTGATCATCACACGCGCCTGGTCTTCCGCATGCATACGCGCGGCGGCGATAAGTTTATTTTTATTCTCTTCGCTGAATCCTGTCGGCAAAAATCCATTCAGCAAATCCGGCAATAGCCACGGCAAAACCTTGGCTTTTTGCTCGTCGTATAAATGGATATCGCGGATGGTGATGTTGTGCTGGCACGGTGGCAAAGTCACATGAAAGCGCCCCGGCCCGCGATTGACGATAGCGAAGGCATTGCTGCGCAAGTTATAGCGAAACTCAATTTCAAACTCGAAAATCATCGCCATTTTTTTCTTCGACAACACCCAACTCAAATACTTGGAGCCGAACTCGCCCCAACTGTGATCCGTCTCAGTGACAATTTCCTTGGTGAAAACTTTATACACCGACAACTCGCCGATGGCGCGCATCTCCTCAATGCTGCCATGCACGTGCACTTGTGACGATGCCGGTTTCAAGCGCCACGCGCGCACGAGGAATATCGCGGCAATCACTAAGGCGATCAACAACGAAAGCAAAATCATCAGTCCTGTGTTATCCATTATTTAATCGAGCTCAATTGTGTGATGATTTACTTTACCATGAAAGATCGAATTCTGCGAAATACTAATTTACATAAGTGTTTGATTGTTATATATTTTTTATTATTCTACGAACTGATTCTCTATGCTCAAAAATTATTCTGAGCGATAATCAGTTTTCAAAAAATAGAGTGGCAAATTCGATGACCTCCATCGCCGATCTACGCAAAGACTACAAACTCGCCTCTCTCGGTGAAGGCGATCTCGACCGCGATCCGGTAGTGCAATTCGGCCGCTGGTTGACTGACTCGCTCAAAGCCGAATTGTCCGAACCGACGGCGATGACCTTGGCAACGGTGACGGCGGACGGCAAACCGTCGGCGCGGATAGTGTTGTTGAAATCGTTTGATGCCAAGGGCTTCACTTTTTATACCAACTACGACAGCCGCAAAGGCCGCGAGCTGGCCGCGCATCCGCATGCCTGCCTGGTGTTCCACTGGGTCGAGTTGGAGCGGCAGGTGCGCATTGAGGGTCGGGTGGAGAAGGCGTCGTTTGCCGACGCGGACGCTTATTTTGCCAGTCGGCCATTACTCAGCCGCGTTGGGGCAACGGTCTCACCCCAAAGCCAGGTGATTGAAAGTCGGGAATGGCTTGAGCAACAATTTGCCCAAGCGCAAACGCGCTTAGGTGCCGCGCCACCGCGCCCGGAACATTGGGGCGGCTACCGGGTGATACCCAGCTTATTTGAATTCTGGCAGGGCCGCCGCAGCCGCTTGCACGATCGGTTGCAGTATCGGTTGGATGGGGGAAAGTGGTTGATTGAGCGTTTGGCTCCTTGACTATACTTTAACAAACATTACGCAAGGTTCATAAAAAGCATGGCATCCCAAACGATAAAGCTCAAATGAACCTTTGCCGGGGGTAGCCCGGCGGCTAGTCACTTTTTTGCTTCGCCAAAAAAGTAACCAAAAAAGGCGAACCCGCCGCGCTGCTTTTTGTTTTTTGGTTTTAGTTGTCGCGCCATTTCTGCTACCTATCGGGCGTCGAGCACAAACTCGCTTTCACCTTCAATTCAAATCGGCATCACCGCGTAGCTCAAACATGTGCTCGCCGACTGCCCCCCGATAGGCAGCAGAAATAGCGACGGCGCAGATGGGTAAGCGATTATTTCTTCGACTTGAGTAACTGTCTTAAAACCCCAACCCACAAACAAAAACGGCCGGCGCTTACGCACCAGCCGTTTCTCAGGGCAGCCTGAAATTACTTCAGGTGGTTGCTGACCAATTTGGTCATCTCAAACATTGATACCTGCTTCTTACCGCCGAACACAGCCTTGAGCTTGTCGTCGCCGTTGATCATGCGACGGTTGGCTGAGTCTTGCAGCTTATGCTTCTTGATGTAGTCCCAGATCTTCTTGGTGACTTCAGTACGAGGCATAGGAGCAGTACCGATAACGGCTGCCAGGACGGGGCTGATGTTCATAGGCTTCATGAACGCGGCGCTAGGCTTACGCTTTACACCAGCTTTTTTTGCTACTTTTTTAGCGGCTGGTTTCTTGGCGACAGCGGCTTTTTTCGCTACTTTTTTCGCTGCAGGCTTTTTGGCTACTGCTGCTTTTTTTGCTACTTTTTTCGCTGCTGGCTTCTTTGCTACGGCCTTCTTAGCTGCGGGTTTCTTGGCTGCGGGTTTCTTTTTTGTTGCCATGTTCGTGCCTCCTTTATCAATCGTGATATGAGTGTTGATTCATCAATTGTTCCTAGCCAAATGGCGCGGACAAACGAATAATGCCGACGCTAGAGGGGGTTTGTCAATTTATCTATGTAAAAAAGTTTGTATTTTTTTGTTTTTCTGCAACGCACACAGCATCAAACCCTACAATTTCCCTCTAAAAATCGACTTTCAATCATAGATCAAATGCCGGTTTTCCCTCTGTAAACGCTTATTTTTTCAATCGCTCGAGATATTTCTGGCGGAATTTTGCCAGCTTGGGCGCGACCACTGCCTGACAATAAGGCTGGTTCGGGTTATAGCGAAAATACTCCTGATGGTAGTCTTCTGCGAGGAAAAACGGCTGGGCATCGGCGATTTCGGTGACGATGGGATCGGGCCACAGGTCGGCTGCATCCAACTCTTTTATCAGTTTTTCGGCGTCGATTTTCTGTTGCGGCGACTGACAAAAGATGACCGAACGGTACTGCGTGCCTGCGTCGTGCCCCTGGCGGTTGAGCGTGGTCGGGTCGTGCATGGCGAAAAAGACCCCGAGCAAATCGCGAAAAGTCAGCTCGGCCGGATCGAAGGTCACGCGGATGACTTCGGCGTGGCCGGTGCTGCCGGTGCAGATTTGCTTATACGTGGGGTCGGCTATTTGCCCGCCGCAATAGCCGGATTCGACCGAGACGACGCCTTTGAGCTCGTCGAATATCGGCTCGATACACCAAAAGCAGCCGCCGCCTATGATCGCTACTTCGTTACTCATAACCATCCTTTCGGAATAAATGGAGTATAGGCCATCCTCAAGCAGCCGTTCCCGGCGGGTTCAGCGCGTTGGGGAAATACGTCTCGGTAAAGCTCTTGCGCGGCTGCGGATTGGCTTCGGCCTGCGCGTAACGCCGCCAGTTATCGAAGCGGAAAATGTCGCTGCAAACCTGTTTCATGCCTGCTGTCTGCCGCTCATTAATCAATACCCCCTGCACTCTTAGACCAAGGCTATCGCGCGCCATTTTGACCGATGCCTCGACTTCCGGGGTGACGGAAAACTCGCCGTCGCTGGCGATAATCAGGTCGGCCAACTCCCAATCGGCATCGTGGATTTTTTCCACCGCCCGTTGTATCGGGTCGCTGATGTCGGTGCCGCCGTGGAAAGTCTGGCTGAGGAAATCGATCACGTCCTCCAGCCCGCCCGCGTCCAGCGCCAAAGTCCGCTCAATCACTTCGCCCGGCCCGCTAAACGCATATAAGTAACAAGGCCGTTTTTGCAGGTTGGCGAGCCGCATGGCTTCCAGCACTACAGCCTTGGCCACTTGTTCGCGTCCGCCCTGCATCGAGCCGGAGGTATCGACACAGACGATTAACGGCCCCATTTCGAGTTTGTTCTGCGGCCGGACCTGCGTGCTGGGCCGCCATTGCTCGCGCTCGACCCAGACCGTTTCAGGCACCGTGTCGCTGTCTTCGTAGGTCATTAAGGTACGCTCAAGCAGGCGCGCCGACCACGCAAGGCGCAGACGCGGGTGCATCAGCCATACCGATTCGCCCGGCAACATACGGCTGAGATTGCCGGATCGCTTGATGCCGCGTGTTTCCGTCGCAGCGTCGGGCAGACGAATTTCGCGCGTCTCGGCCACCAGTTGGCGATTTTTTTCCATCAGCGGTATCGACGGCGGGCGCGAATCGTCCAGTTCATCGGTAGGTTTTGCACGGCCCAAACTACGTATGACTTTGCGGATTTCCGGCATGTCTTCGAGCAATTTGCGGATGCGCAGCAGTACTTCGCGGCCCTCGCTGCGCAGCTTCCCGTGGCTGGTGTCCCAATTATCCAGACCGTCCAGACTCCCCAGGTCGTCGAATATATAGTGGATGTCGCGTAATACCTCAGTGCGCTCGCGCCAGTCGGCGGAGAAAGTTTCGGCGACTTTTTCGGCGGCTATGTTGGCTTCGAATTCGTCCAGCAGGTCGATAATGCGGTCGGCGTGCCACAGCAGACTTTGCACGACTTGGTTGGTCAGGGCTTCGCTGCCTTGGCAATATTGCGCCAAGTCGAGGTTACGCAAAGCGCGCACCATAGGAATAGACAAGGCGCCGACCGGCCAAGACAGAAACGGCGCATCCGGCACGCTACCCGCCAGCAGGCTTTTGCGTAGTGCGGTAATACCTTCGAGACGCTTGGGCAGTACACCGACACTATTGATAATGCTTTGCAGCCACAGATTGCGCGGCAGATTATCCAGCGACTTAAGCGGCGATTCCAGTGCATGCGGATCGAAGCTGGCTGCACTCATACCAACGCGCCATCGACAGCCATGGGTTGTGGCACTGCGCCGTTGTCACTCTCCAATTTGGGTAAGTCGGCAAAACCTTTGTGTACTTGTTGGCAACGCGTTTGCAAATCTTCCACATTACGCTTGGTAATCTGCAAACTCACGCGCGCCTGTTCGGCAAATGTCGGCGCGATCCATAAATGATTTTTTACTTCCTGTGCGACATTTTTTACTTGTTCTTCAATGCTAGCAACGTATTGATTTAATTGACTAATTAAATCATCTATTTGCGCGACGCGTGCGCTGATATGCGCATGACTGTAACGTTTGCCGCGTAAAAATCCGGTCAGTCGAGGCGCGGCTTCGCTTTGTCCGCCACCGGTTATCGATTCGGCCAACGCAATTTTGCCGCTATCATCAAAGGCCAAATCATTGGCTTTGCGCTCGACTTCGAGCTGGCTTTCGAAGGCGTTTACCACATGGCCGAAGCGCTCCTGGCTCAAGCCTTGATGCGTGCCGAGCAAGCTACTGAACCATGCTTCCACCAGCGCCGCCTGCTCGGGGCGATCGACCGCGCAAAATTGCGTCAGCCATAAGTCCCAGACATTAATCGCATCACGGCCATTAGTGTAAGCGGAAGTCTTGAGCAAACCGATAATGCGATGCCAGCGGCGATCGGAAAGATGTATCGCCTGCTGCTGCAATACGCCGCGAAGCTGCCCCAGCAACGAGATGATTTCTTGCGGCAAACTCACTTGATCGCGCGCGGCATGCCAACTCGCCCACTCTTCTCGGCTAATTTGCAGCGCATGATCAACAGTATGTTTACCGCCCTGCTTCAACGCTAATAGCGCAGGAAATTCGCTATCGCAAATCGGCTTCACTTCAGCGCGCAATAAAAAGCGATCGTAAAACGCGGCGAGAAAATCTTCCTGCGGAATTTCATTACTCGCACCGATGACGGAAATCAGCGGTGTGCGGATGCGCCCGGCGCCGTAATCGTATTCGCGTTCATTCAACAGCGCGAGCAGCGCATTCAAGATGGCGGAGTTGGCTTTGAAAATTTCATCGATAAACGCAAACGATGCCGTCGGTAAATAGCCTTCTATTTTACGTTCGTAACGGTCTTGCTCCAGCGACGCTAATGACAGGGGCCCGAATAATTCTTCCGGCACCGAAAAGCGCGTGAGCAAGCGTTCAAAATAAGCCGCGTTGGAAAAGGCCTTGCTCAATCGCCGCGCCAAATCGCTTTTCGCCGTGCCCGGCGGACCGATGAGCAACAAATGTTCGCCCGCCAGCGCCGCCAACAAAGCAAGACGGATATGCGTGCCGCGCTCGATCAAGCCAGCCGAAAGTTGTTCAATTAACGGGGATAGACGCGAAGCGAGCATGGGATAATTCGGCGCGAAGGATAGGTTCACAAGATAGTCTGAATAGACTATGTTAGGCAAGTCGCGCGGTTGAAAAACTTTTTGTGTCGATGCAGATCGAAACAGAGTATGAAAAAATTGAGTTCATTATCATGCAAACTTGAATTTTCTCAGACCCCAAAAAGCGAAAAACCTCTTAAAAATCAAGAGGTTATTAGCTGTTGGTTGCGGGGACAGGATTTGAACCTGTGACCTTCGGGTTATGAGCCCGACGAGCTGCCAGACTGCTCCACCCCGCGCCCGGTGTTCTACAATTTCGTAGAGGTGCGATTGTGGGGCTATCGCCCTACGATGTCAACTTTTTACAACGATGAGCGCTAGAAGGTGGGTGATGTAGTATAGAATTTAGTCGTTACTTCACGTTATTTTCAAGCTTAGGAGACAACATGGATAACCTGCAATCAATCGCATTAGCCGCAGGTTTGGGCTGGGCCAGCGGCATACGTCTTTACGCGGTTTTATTTATCGTCGGCTTGGTAGATAAAATGGGTTGGGCGACGCTGCCACAAAGCATGCATGTATTAAGCCATCCGCTTGTCATGGGCGCGACCGGCTTCATGTTGTTTGTCGAATTCTTCGCCGACAAGATTCCCGGCCTCGATACTATTTGGGACGCTGTACATACCTTCATCCGCATTCCTGCTGGCGCAGCGTTGGCCGCGAGTATGGCTGGCGCGGATAGCACCGTGATGACCGTAGTCGCGGGCATCCTCGGCGGCGCGATGGCGACGGGCAGCCATGTCGCCAAAGCCGGAAGCCGCGCGCTTATCAATACATCACCGGAGCCCGTCACCAACTGGACTGCGTCGCTAACAGAAGACGCGCTGGTGGTCGGCGGTCTGTGGGCCATGTTCGCGCATCCGGCCGTGTTTCTCGTCGGGCTGGGGATATTTATGATTCTCGCCATCTGGTTGCTGCCGAAATTATGGCGCGCACTCAAGTCGATTTTCTCGCGCATCAATCACGCGTTTGATGGCGGCACGGCTGCGCATAATCATGCGCAACATGACGGCGATAGAAAACCTGAATTGATTCAGAAAACTATTTAGCCGCTCTTCTATTTTCCGTCATACCCGCGAAGGCGGGTATCCAGCAAAAA
>JAYVGF010000200.1:0-4905 GCA_043772415.1 Betaproteobacteria bacterium | reverse complement strand
AATTGAGCCCTTCGTGCGCCAAGCCAAATCAGCCTTCATCCGCATGCAAGCCGCCAATGACGCAAAAGATTTGAACGACCTGCGCGAATTCACCACGCCGGAAATTTACGCCGAGTTGTCGATGCAAATGCAGGAACGCAGCGACGTAAAGCAAAAAACCGATGTCGTGACCTTGAATGCCGATTTGATCGAAGTCGTGACCGAAGGCGATGTCGCCATCGCCAGCGTGCGATACAGCGGATTAATCCGGGAAACCGGCGACCAAGCCACACCATTTGATGAGATATGGCATGTGCAAAAAAATCTGAAAGACGCAAAAGCAACTTGGTTAGTGGCGGGCATCCAGCAAATTAGTTAATCGTTATGCAATTTCCTGCAGCACTGTTTGTCGCTCCTATCAATCATCTTCTCCGCGCCGCACCATGGGCGTTGGAGAAGCTGAAACCCTACGCAGGCAAAACCGCCGCGTTCGAAGTTTTCCCGCTGACTTATAGATACACTGTGCAAGCCGATGGCGACGTGAAATCCGCCATGCCCGGCTCGGCCGAAGACGTCCACTTTCGCATCAGCCCTTCGTTGTTGCCAAGAATATTGGCGGGTGATGAGGCCGCGTTCAAAGATGTGCCCATCGAAGGTGACTCGGCTTTCGCGCAGGAAATTTCTTATCTCGTGCGCCATCTTAAATGGGATGTGGAAGAAGACCTGAGTAAAGTCGTCGGCGATGTCGCCGCGCATCGCACGGTGAATACAGCTAAAAATGTCACCGGCTGGGCCAAGCAATCCAGCGTAAACCTCGCGCAGAATTGCAAAGAGTACTGGACCGAAGAAAAACTGCTGGTCGCCAAGTCTATTCGTTTGGAAGAGTTCGCCAAACAAGTCGATACGCTTCGCGATGATGTCGAGCGTTTGGAAAAACGCGTCGACCAGTTATCTGCCGGCAATAAATAATCCTTCAGTAAAATCTCCTCCCTTCATCGGGGCTGTCATCCTGAGCGATAGCGAAGGATCTGCTTTTCTGTTTTGATTTAACGTGCGTAAAAGCAGATTCTTCGCTATCGCTCAGAATGACAGGAAAAAATAATTCGGAGAGCGAGAATTGTCCACCCTTCTGCGCCGCCGCTATTTCTGCTCCCTATCGGGGAGCAGTCGGCGAGCACATGTTTGCGCTACGCGCAGATGCAGATTTGATATGAAGGTTCCAGCGAGTTTGTGCTCGACGCCCGATAGGCTGCAGAAATAGCGCGACAACAAAAACAACAAAATAAAAAGCAGCGCGGCGGGCTCGCCTTTTTTGGTTACTTTTTTGGCGAAGCAAAAAAGTGACTAGCCGCCGGGCTACCCCCGGCACTCTCGATCCAACCGCAGCAATATCAGGTTAACCACAAACTAATTACACCCATCTTCACCCTATCCCTCCCCCTGAAAGGGAGGGGACATCTTTCTTTGAACCAACATTGATAGGCAGGCCGAGTCTGAGCTTTATTGGGTAGTGTGCGCCGTGCGCACGCGTTGCGCCTATTCCACCGTCGGCTGGCTTCAATAACATCACCGCCCCCATTCCATAAGCTTCAACATAACATTCGTTTTGCGAATATTAGTTTTCGCCGCAAGAAGCCGCTTAGCGGCGTCCTGTCTTCTCCCGCTAAGGCGAAGGAGCTACATTCTTCGATTGCATAGATAATGCCAAGTCTGCCCCCGCCACTGTAGTAAAATGGCGTAATGAAATTTCTCCGCTTTATTAAAATCATCTGGGTCACGCTGCGCTTCGGTCTCGACGAGTTCATCCTCGCGCATGCACGAGCACGCACTTTGCGCGGACTAGTTCGCTTTTTATTATTCTGGCGCAAGCTGGATAAACCGCGCGCCGAGCGTTTGCGCCTCGCGCTGGAAAGCCTCGGCCCGGTGTTCGTCAAATTCGGCCAAGTGTTATCGACGCGGCGTGATTTGCTGCCGACCGACATTGCTGACGAGCTGGCCAAGCTGCAGGATCAAGTACCGCCATTTCCGTCTGAGTTAGCGATACAAACGCTCGAACGAGTTTACAAAAAACCACTCAATCAAATATTCAAGGAATTCAATCCACTTCCTGTCGCCAGCGCATCGGTGGCGCAAGTGCACTTCGCCGTGCTGAATGACGGCCGTGAAGCTGCGGTCAAAATTCTGCGGCCAGGCATTGAATCGGTTATCACCAAAGATTTGGCGCTGCTTGATGTCGTCGCCAGTTTGATGGAAAGATTATTTGAAGACGGCAAGCGCCTTAAGCCGCGCGAAGTGGTGGCCGAGTTTGATAAATATATCCATGACGAGCTTGATCTGGTGCGCGAAGCGTCGAACTGCAGCCAGTTGCGGCGTAATTTCGAAGACCAGCGTTTGCTCATCATGCCCGAAGTGTTTTGGGATTATTGCCATACCGAAGTGATGGTGATGGAGCGCATGTACGGCACGCCGGTGAGCCAGGTGGACGAGTTACGGCGCAAGGGTATCGACATTCCCAAGCTGGCGCGCGATGGCGTGGAGATTTTTTTCACCCAGGTATTCCGCGACGGTTTTTTCCACGCCGACATGCACCCTGGCAATATTTATGTCGCCGATGATGGTCGTTACATCGGTCTTGATTTCGGTATCGTCGGCTCGCTTACCGAAGTGGATAAAAATTATTTGGCGCAAAACTTTATCGCCTTTTTCCGCCGCGATTACAAACGCGTAGCGATGGCGCACGTCGAAGCCGGTTGGGTGCCAAAGGACACGCGCGTGGACGAATTTGAAAATGCCATCCGCGCGGTATGCGAGCCGATATTCGACAAGCCGCTGAAAGAAATTTCCTTCGGCAAAGTGTTGTTGCGCCTGTTTCAGACTTCGCGCCGTTTCAATATGGAAATCCAGCCGCAACTGGTGCTGTTGCAAAAAACTTTGCTTAACGTCGAAGGTCTTGGCCGTCAGCTCGACGACAACCTGGATTTATGGAAAACCGCCAAGCCGTTTTTGGAAAAATGGATGAGCGAGCAAGTCGGTGTGCGTGGCCTGTTGCGCAATATCGCCGGCGAAGCGCCCAAGTGGAGCGGCCTGTTGCCGCAAATACCGCGTTTGCTGCATCAGGCGCTGGTCAATCCGCCATCCTCCAAACAACTCGATCAACAAATGGCGCAACTGCTGGAACAGAACCAGCGCATGAGCCGGCGCATAACTTATCTGGCCGTCGCTATTGTCATTATCCTGCTATTGAATATCCTGCCTTTTTTCATCTGGTAAGCCTGTAGATTTTCCTGTGCGTTTGCTACAATCGCGCCATCGCGGCGGGTTACACGCGCATTCCAAAGGGAAAATTATGCTGCTCTGGTTCGTCATCATCTATCTGCTCATCTCTATCGCCATCGGCCTCTACGCCGCGACCAAAGTGAAGTCCACCCAGGATTACGCCGTCGCCGGTCGTTCGCTTCCCATCTATATCGTCACTGCCACCGTATTCGCCACCTGGTTCGGCTCGGAAACCGTGCTCGGTATCCCCGCCAAGTTCGCCGAAAAAGGTTTGGGCGGCGTGGTGGAAGATCCGTTCGGCGCAAGCTTGTGTTTGATTTTCGTTGGCATGTTTTTCGCCGCAAAACTATATCGCATGAACCTGCTGACTATCGGCGACTATTACAAACAACGCTATGGCCGTGCGGTCGAGCTCGTGACCAGTGTGTGTATTATTATTTCTTATCTCGGTTGGGTCGCGGCACAAATTACTGCGCTTGGTTTGGTGTTCAACGTATTGTCCGGCGGTGAAGTGTCGCGCGAAACCGGTATGTTGATCGGCACGGCGATAGTGTTGCTCTACACGGTATTCGGCGGCATGTGGTCGGTGGCGTTGACGGATTTTTTCCAGATGATTTTGATCGTGGTCGGCATGCTAGGCATTGCCGCTATTCTGGCGAACAAAGCGGGTGGTGTCGGCGTAGTGGTGTCACACGCGGCAGCAGCAGGCAAATTTAATTTTTTACCCGAAGCTAATCTCAAGGATATTCTCGCCTTCATCGGCGCGGCGGTGACCTTGATGTTGGGCTCGATTCCGCAACAGGACGTATTCCAGCGCGTCATGTCGGCGAAAGATGAAAAGACCGCCGTACGCGGCTCGATCCTCGGCGGCGTGTTGTATTTCTTTTTCGCTTTTATTCCGATGTTTTTGGTCTATTCGGCATTTGTCATGATGCCCGATATGGCCAAGGGCTGGGCCGATGCGGATACGCAAATGATTCTGCCGAATTTGATTATGTCCGAGGGTATTCCCCTTGTGGCTCAGGTAATGTTTTTCGGCGCGCTGTTGTCGGCCATCATGAGTACCGCGTCCGGCACCTTGCTCGCGCCGTCGGTGACGTTTACCGAAAACATACTCAAGGGCTTTATGCCGCATATGTCGGACAAGCGCTTTCTGTGGACCTTGCGCGCGGTGGTGTGCGCGTTCGCCGGCATCGTCGTATTGTTTGCGCTCAAATCGGAGAAATCGATTTATGAAATGGTCAGCGGCGCGTATCAAGTGCCGCTGGTCGGCGCGTTTGTGCCGTTGGTGTTTGGTTTGTATTGGAAGCGTGCGAATACCAATGGCGCGATGTTCTCCATCGTGTTGGGCTTGTCGAGTTGGCTGCTGGTGACTTATATGATTCCTGATAGCATCGTGCCGCCGCAATTGGTAGGACTCGGTCTTGCCTTGTTCGGCATGATCGCAGGATCGCTATTATTACCCGCGCCCAAACACGGCCATCAGGCGCAGCACCAGCCTACGCATTGAAATGCCTGCAGGCCAATAAAAAACGGGCAGTTCATCGGCTCGTTTTGATTGGTAATTCTGCACTTCATTCCGTGTTTTCTGCATTTCACCCCTTTGCCCCTTTTGGGGCGGTTCGGTTTTGCCTACAGTGCATTCAACAG
>JAYVGF010000199.1:0-1909 GCA_043772415.1 Betaproteobacteria bacterium | reverse complement strand
AAAGATTCACTTCAAAAGCGGTTTGTGAAAATGTTTTTGATTTTGCTGGATTCCCGCCTGCGCGGGAATGACGGCACTATTGCCATTCGCCCCCCTTTTTTGACAGCTCGTCGCATTTTCATTGTTTACCTATGCTCGCAAACTGATACTCGCTCTACACATCAGCACGGAGCCATCATGACTGCATTCAAATTCATACTCATGCTACACGTCATCTTCGGCGTCATCGCCTTCGTCGCCGCGCCAGGCGCGATGATGGCTAAAAAAGGCAGCCTGTGGCATAAACGTTTCGGCAGCGCGTTTTTCTACGCCATGATGGCGGTGGCCGCGTCGGCGTTTATTCTATGGACTTTGGGTTCGCAATTATTTTTAATGCTGCTTGCCGTGTTCAGTTTTTATCTCGCCTTCAGCGGTTATCGCGCGGTGAAAATAAAAAATGGCAAAGCAGAAACCATCGACTGGTTCGTGGCAGGTGCCGCACTATTAGCAGGCAAAGGCTTGGTCGTAATGGGCGCCCTCGCTCTCTACAAAGGAAATAACTTTGGTTACGTCACGCTGGCGCTCGGCGCGGGTTGTGCATTCAGCGCAGCGCGCGACCTGCTGCGCTTCGCCCGACCCGTCACCGACCGCCAAGCCTGGCTCATCAACCATCTGACTAAAATGCTCGGCGCTTATATCGCCACTGTCACGGCAGTGTCGGCAGTCAACTTTCATTTCCTGCCGCCGGTGTGGCGCTGGCTGTGGCCGACGATCATCATCGCACCCTTTATTTTGATGTGGGTGCGTAAATCCAAAACGCGGCCAGCCAAATTCGTTAAGGTAAACCAGTAAGAAATTCAATGATATTTTATTCATGGGATACAACATGCTCATTCAAATTATTACCCGCACACCAGTTTGGGTGTGGGGTCTGTTATTGCTCTTGATATATTTCGGTATTCTGCAATCCAAAAGACGCGAACTGCCCAAACGCCGCATCGCTATATTGCCCATCGTCATGATCAGCTTATCTTTAGCCGGAATTTTGTCCGCGTTTGGTGCAAACTGGATAGGCTTGGCTGGGTGGCTGATCGCTTTGGTGTTGGTAGTCCTCATCAGCCAACAAATAAAACCCAACAGCCATATTACCTTTTCGCCCACTACACAAAAATTTAGCGTGCCGGGAAGTTGGCTGCCCCTATATTTAATGATGGCGATTTTTTTCACCAAATTTATCGTATCTGTCTCACTTGCTATCCGCCCTGATTTCAGCAAAATGACTGCGTTTATTTTTGCTTCGAGTTTCATTTACGGATGGTTAAGCAGTATATTTTTAGTTCGCTCATGGCGCGTATGGGCGACGCAAAATAACACCGCCACATTGAAAAACAATATATAATTTATCTATATTAATCAAATAGTTATATAATAACCCCTATGATCGCAACCGACGCAGGTTTTCGCACTTGGTTTAAGCAAGCCAACTGGCCGCGCTCATTTTTCTACACGTTTATATTCAACACTTTCATCGCCATATTCCTGTGGGGCATAGGCTTTGTCGGCAAAAACCAATTCATGCAGGGCTTTATCATTTCGCAATGCATAGGCCTGTCGATTAATTCGCTTTTCTTTGTCAGCTGCCATCTCACATTTCGCTTTTTCAGCGGTCGTTATTGGATGTTTACTATGGCCATCGCCATATTGCTAGGTTCGCTAATAGGCTTTTGGCTCGCCGCCCGTTTCCTCGGTTTTGACTTTCATCATGCCGTCATCGCAGGCTGGCGCGGTTTCGTTTCGACCTTGATGATCAGCCTGGTATTCAGCTCCATCATCAGTTATTTTTATTATTCCACGGCGAAAATTGCGCAAACCCAAGCCGAAGCACAAAAGGAACGGGCCGAACGTTTGGCAAATGAAAATAAATTGACTG
>JAYVGF010000198.1:0-6000 GCA_043772415.1 Betaproteobacteria bacterium | reverse complement strand
TAAGGCGTCGTGGCGGGCAAGCTATCAAGTTGCAAAATCAGGCATTCACGTAAATTCCGGGCACCTACGCCTGTTGGGTCGAGGTTTTGCACATGGCGCAAGGCGATTTGCAGTTCTTCCGGCTCGATTTCCATTTCCAGCGGTAGTAGAGCATACAGTTCTTCCAGCGAAGGTTCGAGGTAACCGTCTTCATTCAAATGGGCGATGACAAACATCGCCAACTGTTTGTCGATGGTGGAGAGTTGCACCAGATTCAGTTGTTCGCTCAGATATTGCGTCAGGCTCGCATGGACAGCGGCGATTTGTGAGTATTCGCGCTCGTCGCCGTCATCTTTATAAGTATAAGGCGCATCGTCAATGTGACCGACTTCTGCATCGCCCCAGGTATCGGTGAGGGCGGCATTTTCAGCGTCAGGTGTAGTGGTCTCAGCAGAGGTCTCCAGCGGCGTTTCTACTGTGTTGGGTTCGTCATTGTGATATTCGGTTCCGTTCGGCACCACGATACGCTCTGCATCCGAATCTTCGCGCTCTAACAAGGGATTTTCCATGATAAAGCGCTCCAACTCTTGATTGAGATCCAGAGTGGAAAGTTGCAGCAGGCGTATCGACTGTTGTAGCTGGGGCGTCAGCGTAAGATGCTGGCCCAACTTAAGTTGCAAGCTTTGTTTCATATTACTGAATGGCGGTTTCCCGAATAAAACAGAAGGGGGTGAGGCTACAGCTTAAAGTTTTCTCCCAAATAAACTTTTCTGACGCTTTCATTATAGATGATTTCATCGGGCTTGCCTGAGGCCAATACCGAGCCTTGGTTGATAATAAAGGCCCGATCGCAAATCCCCAATGTTTCCCGCACGTTATGGTCGGTTATGAGCACCCCGATATCGCGCTGTTTAAGAAAACGGATGATTTGCTGAATGTCGATCACCGCTATAGGATCAACCCCTGCGAAGGGTTCGTCAAGTAATATGAAGCGGGGATTGTTCGCCAGGGCGCGGGCGATCTCCACGCGGCGCCGTTCACCGCCAGACAATGCCATCGCCTGGCTGTCGCGCAAATGGGCAATGTGCAAATCGCCCAGCAGTTGGTCGAGTCGGTCCTGAATATCTTTTTTCGAGATGCGCTGCAGCTCCAGCACTGCCTGGATATTTTCTGCCACCGTCAATTTGCGGAATATGGATGCTTCCTGCGGCAAATAACTCACGCCTAAGCGTGCCCGCTGGTGCATCGGCATATGGCTGACGTCGGTATCGTCGAAATGGATGCTGCCGCCGTTGAGCGGTACCAGCCCGACGATCATGTAAAACGTGGTGGTTTTACCGGCTCCGTTGGGGCCGAGCAGACCGACTACTTCGCCGCTATTTACTTCCAGCGTCACGTCTTTGACGACGGTGCGTTCCTTATAGCGTTTTTTGAGGTGCGTTGCCCTGAGTATGCTCATTGATTATTGTTTCGGTGCAGGCGCGCGGCGTCGTCCGGCTCGGTATTTTTCGGCTGGATGATGACATGCACACGTCCAGAAGCGGCCGGCGCGGTAGATGTCGTGCTGCCGCTGTTCCTGCCATCGACCCTGAAGATTTCAGTGCGCGAATTGTAGGAAATGTAATTCCCGCGCAATTCATCCTGGCCGCGCTTGATGAAAGCGCGGTCGATTAATTGTACCGTGTCGCTTTTAGTGTCGAATTCGAGTCGCTCGCCGTAGCCCTCAATATAGTCATTCGAACCATCGAGTTTTTGCTTAAACGACACCGGATTGCCGCTGGCGGTAGCGAAAGTGGTGCCGTATTTATCCGCTTTGACGACGACCTTATCGGCCTGGATGCGGATGCTTCCTTGCATCAATATGACATTGCCTTCGTATAAGCCGGTTTTATTCAGGCCGTCGTATTCGGCTTTGTCGGCGCTGAGATCAACCGGTTTGTTGCGATCAGATTTTTCTGCCGATGCGGGCGCAATGCACATCATCGCCAATAGGATAAACAGCGGAAAATATTTAAGGTTGCACGGCATAGCGGGCTTTCACTTGTGCAAGTTTGATGCTACGGGTTTTGTTGTTGTATAAAAATTGGTTACCGACGATAAAACTGTTTTCGCTGCGGATTTCCACCTGTTCCGCGGTTTGCGCCAAGCCGGCATCGGGCACCAAGCGCAATTTGCTGGTGCGTATGGTCGCTTGGGGCGAGTCCGGTGTGGCTTGTTTGATCAGCTCCACCCTGCCTTCGAGGAAAACTTCCTCGCCGTTTTTCGACATACGGGCGTTTTGCGCGCTGACGGAAAACGGTTGCTCTTTTAGCTTGCTGTCTTGCGGTTTGCCGTCGAAAAACACCGCTTCAAGATGGGTTGAATCATCGTCGGCGTAATGTAACATTTTCTTTGCCTGTAAGGTATAGCGCACACTGCCGTCGTCGCCGAGTTGGCGTGCGGAAAAATTTTCGGCGATAGCATCCGGTTCGTGCTTCAACACCGAAGCTTTGGGTGCTACGGCGCGACTAACCGTCTGGTTCAACCAAAAAGCCAGCAGAGCCAGCATGGCCAGCGCCAGCAGGGGCAGCAATGAATTGAGGGAAAATTTCATGCGAGATATTTTTCCATTTGTTGATCCAGCGTGCACTGTGCCTGCATAATAAATTCGCATGCCTCGCGCACCGCGCCGCGGCCGCCTTCGGCCCGTGTAATCAAATGCGAATGTTGTTTTACCTGCGCAGGCGCGGCGGGGACGCATACCGCAAAGCCACAATGACGCATGGCCGGCAAATCCACCACGTCATCGCCCATGAACATGGCGACGCTGGCGTCTAGTTTCAGTGCGGCCAACAATTTGGTCAAGGTTTCCAGTTTGTATTCCGCGCCTTGATATAAATGCTTGATGCCCAGATTCTTTGCGCGCATTTCCACGCTGCGCGAGGTGCGGCCGGTGATGATTGCCAGCTCTATGCCGCTATACATCAGCATTTTCAAACCGTGGCCGTCGAGCGTGTTGAAGGCTTTGATTTCTTCGCCTGCGTCGTTCATGTAGAGACTGCCGTCGGTGAGCACGCCATCGACATCGAACACAGCAAGGCGTATCAATTTTGCGCGGTCGGTAGCGGTTGTCATTACACCACCCCTGCACGCAGTAAATCATGCATGGTAAACGCGCCGACCAGTTGGCCGTCATCGTTCGTCACCAGCATATTGAGAATTTTATATTGTTCCATCAGTTGCGCGGCTTCAGCCGCCAAGCGATGGGCGCGGATGGTTTTCGGCTGCTTGCCCATCACATCGAGAATATTGATGTGTTTAATGTCCACCGGTTTTTCCAGCGTACGGCGTAAATCGCCGTCGGTGAATACGCCGACCAATTTATGATGGCGATCGACCACGGCGGTCATGCCGAGTCCTTTTTTGGTCATTTCCAACAAAGCGTCGGACAGCGTCGCGCCTTGCGGTACCGACGGCAACTCCGCACCGCTGTGCATAATGTCCGATACGTGGACTAATAATTTGCGCCCCAGCGCGCCGCCGGGGTGGCTGCGGGCAAAATCTTCGGCGGAAAAACCGCGCGAGTCGAGCAGCGTGACGGCCAGCGCATCGCCCAGCGCCAGCGCTGCTGTCGTGCTGGCGGTAGGGGCAAGGTTGAGCGGGCAGGCTTCTTTTTCCACACCAGCGTATAAATGCACATCCGCTTCGCGCGCCAGGCTGGAATTTTTGTTGCCGGTCATGCTGATGAGTTTACTGCCGCGGCGCTTGAGTAAAGGGATAATGGAAAGCAATTCATCGCTCTCGCCAGAATTGGATAGCGCGAGCAATACATCGTCCGGCGTAATCATACCGAGATCGCCGTGGCCCGCTTCGCCCGGATGCATGAAGAATGCCGGCGTGCCGGTCGAAGCCAAGGTCGAAGCGATTTTGTTGGCGATGTGGCCGCTCTTGCCCATGCCGCTCACCACTACGCGACCGCGACATTTAAGGATTAATTGATGGGCGGAGAGAAAATTTTCGTCGATATGCACGGCGAGTCCCTCGATGGCGCGCGCCTCGATGTCGAGTACGTCGCGCGCGAGGCTGAGGATTTTCAGGTTGGCCGGGGTAGGTTTGCGCAGGGCTGTCATATAACCAGAGTATAAGGCTTCTCGCCTTGCGGATAAAGACTGGCAGTTTGTTAAAAAACTACTGCGCGAGCCGATTTTGAGCCTCCGGTGCTCAACGTATAAGGCATACGTCTCCGCTCCTCAACTCAAACTCAGCCCGCTCGCTACGTTTTTTATAAACTGCGGCCTGGTGGCGACGAAAACGACAGTCCGTGTTACATTTGTGGCGGACTCTATAGAATAAATTTTCATGCACGGCTCTCTCGAAATTACGCTGATATTGCTTGTCGCTGCCGTGCTCACGGTGACGCTGTTTCGCCGCTTGAATCTTCCCCCCATGCTCGGTTATTTGGCGCTCGGTATCGTCGCCGGGCCGCATGCGTTGGGCTTCGTGCCGGAGAGCGCGGAGACGACTTACCTGGCAGAATTCGGCGTCGTGTTCCTGATGTTCAGCATTGGGCTGGAATTCAGTTTGCCGCAACTCATTTCCATGCGCCGTGTGGTATTCGGTTTGGGTGGGGCGCAAGTGGTCGTGACTTTAGTGATATTCCTTTTGTTGTCGATGGTGTTTGGTTTGCCTTGGCAGGCGGGCTTGGCACTCGGCGGCGCGATCGCCATGTCATCCACCGCGATCGTCAGCAAAACTTTGGCGGAAAAATTGCAGCTCAATTCGCCGCATGGGAAGCAGACTATGGGTGTGCTGCTGTTTCAGGATCTCGCGGTGGTGCCGTTACTGGTGTTGATCCCGGCATTGTCGCAGGGCAATCAGGCGATGGCCGAGACGGTCGGTTACGCCTTATTTAAGGCATTGATTATATTGATATTTTTGTTATTCGTCGGACAAAGTCTGATGCGTCGCTGGTTTCATTTAGTCGCGCGCGCCAAGTCGTCGGAATTGTTTGTCTTGAATGTGTTGATGGTCACCTTGGGTTTGGCGTATCTCACCGGGCTTGCCGGATTATCGCTTGCGCTCGGCGCGTTTCTCGCCGGCATCTTGATTTCCGAAACCGAATATCGCTATCAAGTTGAGGATTACATCAAGCCGTTTCGCGATGTATTGTTAGGATTATTTTTTATCACCATCGGTATGTTGCTTAACTTGCAATTGGTGGCGCAGAATTTTCTTTGGGTCATGGCGTTGTTGCTGACTTTGATCGTCATTAAAACCGGCATCGTGTTCGGCCTTGCGCGCTTGTTTCGTAACGACACCTCCGTCGCCATGCGTTGTGCGCTGGCGCTGGGTTGTGCCGGAGAATTCGGATTTGTGCTGCTATCGCTCGCTGGCACCCACGCCTTGTTGTCCGAGCAAACGCGGCAAATTGTTTTGGCCGCCATGTTGTTGTCGTTGATGTTATCGCCGTTGATCCTCATGCATAGCGACCGCATCTTGCTCAAGTTTTCCAAAACCGAATGGATGCTGCGTGCCATGGCGCTGACCGAGTTGTCGGCAAAAAGCATGAATGCGCAAAGCCATGTGATTATTTGCGGCTATGGCCGTAGCGGTCAAAGCCTGGCGCGTTTTCTCGAGCAAGAAAAAATAGCGGTGATAGCGCTGGATGTCGATCCAACCCGCGTGAAGCAAGCTGCTGCGGCAGGCGATTCCGTGGTGTTTGGCGATGCCTCGAGACGCGAAGTGTTGATGTCGGCCGGCTTGCCGCGCGCGTCGGCGCTGGTGGTGAGTTTCGCCGATACCAAAATGGCAGAAAAAATTCTTGCCCATGTGCAGGCCATGCGGCCTGAATTGCCCGTCATCGTTCGCACCTATGATGACGCCGATATGGAACACCTACGCTTGAAAGGCGCGACGGAGATCGTGCCCGAAGTGCTGGAAGGTTCGTTGATGTTGGCGACGCATACCATGTTGCTGCTCGGCTTACCGCTGGCGCATGTGTTGCGCCGTATGCGCGATATGCGCGCGGCGCAATATCAATTG
>JAYVGF010000197.1:0-8955 GCA_043772415.1 Betaproteobacteria bacterium | reverse complement strand
CCGGCGCTGCGTAGGCGGTCGGCGATCCAGCCGATGTGCGTGCTTTTGCCCGCGCCGTCTATGCCTTCAAAGGTAATAAATTTTCCGCTCATTTTATTTTTCTGTCGCCCGATATTTTGCTACGGCGGAATTATGCTCTTGCAAAGTGCTGGAGAAAATATGGCTGCCGTCGGCCTTGGGGCTGGCGACAAAATAAATCGCTTTCGATGTGTCCGGGGTCATGACCGCATCGATCGCCGCGCGGCTGGGCATGGCGATAGGCGTGGGCGTCAACCCCGCGCGGGTGTAAGTGTTATACGGCGTGTCGTTGTCGAGATCGCTACGATATATCTTGCCGCGATACTTGCTGCCGAGGCCGTAAATAATCGTCGGGTCGGTTTGCAGACGCATGCCGATGCGCAGGCGATTGGTGAATACCGCTGCAATAGCCGGACGTTCGGTTTTTAAGCCGGTTTCTTTTTCCACTATCGACGCCATGACCAATGCCTCGTACGGCGTTTTGTACGGCAAATTCGCTGAGCGTTTTTCCCAGGCTTCTTTCAACTTGGTTTGCATGGTTTGATATGCGCGCTTGAGCAATGCGACGTCCGTCATGCCTTTGGAAAACTGGTAAGTGTCGGGCATGAACAAACCTTCGGGATGCGGTTCCGTCGCGCCGACCAGCTTTAATACTTCTGCGTCGGACAAGCCCTTGGTTTCGTGTTTCAAGTCTTCGTTTTCGTCCAGGCGTTTGCGCATTTGCGCGAAGGTGTGGCCTTCGATAAAAGTGATTTCCAGTTGCGTCACATCCCCGCTGGTGATTTTCTCCAGTAGTTCGACCGGCGTGAGCGGCTTTTCTATGACGTAGGTACCGGCTTTGAGTTTGCCGGATTTGCCCATGATGCGCGCGAGCAGTTCAAATGTAATCGTGTCGTTCAACAAGCCCGCTTGCTTCCACTGCGCCGCTGCACTACGAAATGTCGTGCCGTTTTTCAGACGAAATTCATAAGGCGTGGTGGGCAAGGTCAACTTTTTAGAGCTGTAATGCCACAACCATGCGCCAAGGCTAACAGCAGCGAGCAGAACAAATAAAAACAGCAATTTGATTAAACGAAGCATGAATGTTCTATCGATAAGCTTATAAACTATTTAATATAATCAAATGGTTATGATGATATTCTATTCGATGATTATGTGCGACTGCGTGCAGAATGGATTCGGACGAACCCAATTAGTAAAGCTAGATCTTGCGGAATATCAAGGTCGCGTTAGTGCCGCCGAAGCCGAAAGAATTCGACATGACGGCCCGGATTTTCATGTCGCGCGCTTTATTGGGAACGTAATCCAGATCGCATTGCTCATCTTGATCGTGCAAATTGATGGTCGGCGGCGCGACTTGGTGTTGCAGCGCCAGCACAGAAAACACCGCTTCGATGCCGCCCGCCGCGCCGAGTAAATGCCCGGTCATCGATTTACTCGAACTGATGGCCACTTTTTTCGCATGGTCGCCCAGTGCGCGTTTGATCGCCACGGTCTCGGCTATATCACCCAACGGTGTCGAAGTGCCATGCGCGTTGATGTAATCAATTTCGTTAGCGTTAAGCCCGCCGTTCTTCAAGGCCAGCGTCATACTGCGCGCGGCACCGGAGCCGTCTTCCAGTGGCGCCGTGATGTGATGCGCATCGGCGCTCATGCCGAAGCCGGAAAATTCACAATAAATTTTTGCGCCGCGTGCTTTGGCGTGTTCATATTCTTCCAGCACCACCACACCCGCGCCCTCGCCCATGACGAAACCGTCACGCGCTTTGTCCCAAGGACGACTGGCTGCGGCCGGATCATCATTGCTGGTGGAGAGCGCGCGTGAGGCACAGAAGCCGCCTATCGCCAGCTGTGAAACCGTCGCTTCGGCGCCGCCGGCGATCATGACATCGGCTTCGCCGTATTCGATCATGCGCGCCGATTCGCCGATGCTGTGATTACCCGTCGCGCAGGCGCTCACCATCGCCACGTTCGGACCCTTGAGGCCGAAGATGATCGACACCTGGCCGGAGATTAAATTGATAATGCTGCCAGCGATAAAAAACGGCGAGATTTTTTTCCAGCCGCCTTCAAGCATGGCGTTATGCGTGTCTTCGATCATCGGCAAACCGCCGATGCCTGAACCGACATTCACGCCCATGCGTTCGGCATTATGTTCCGTCACCACGAGGCCGGAATCCTTGAACGCCTGCATGCTGGCAGCGATGCCGTAATGAATAAAAATGTCGGAGCGACGCGCTTCTTTCGGCGAGATATAGGTGCCGATATCGAAAGCCTTCACTTCACCGGCAATTTGCGAGGGGAAGTTAGTCGGATCGAAACGTGTAATACGCGTGATGCCGGATTTGCCCGCACTGAGATTGGCCCATGCGTCGGTCACTGTGTTTCCAACCGGACACACAATGCCGAGACCGGTGACGACGACTCTGCGTTTAGTCAAAGTGGGGATATCCTGACTGAAAAATCAGATCAGGCTTTTTTCAGATGGGCGTTGACGTAATCAACGGCCAATTGCACGGTGGTGATTTTTTCAGCTTGCTCGTCAGGGATTTCGCACTCGAATTCTTCTTCCAGTGCCATCACCAATTCAACGGTGTCGAGCGAATCCGCGCCGAGATCATCGACAAATGAGGAGGTGCTTTTGACTTCAGCTTCGTTTACGCCCAGTTGCTCGGCGACGATTTTTTTAACGCGTTGTTCAATATTTTCCATGATGGACCTTTCCTCGTTGAGGGTAAAAACTTGCAAGAAACAAATGTTATTTTAACAAAAATCAAACGCCGTCACAGGAAATTTACTACGCCATATACATACCGCCGTTGACATGTAAAGTGGTGCCTGTGATATAGGCAGCGCCGGGCGACGCAAGGAATGCAACTGCGGCGGCTATGTCGTCCACTTGGCCCAATCTCCCCAGCGGTATATTGGCGAGCAAGGCTTGTTGCTGCTCCTGCGTCAACGCGCGCGTCATATCGGTATCGATAAATCCCGGCGCGACGCAATTGACGGTAATGCCGCGGCTGCCGATTTCCTGCGCCAGCGATTTACTAAAACCGATCATGCCGGCTTTGGCGGCGGCGTAATTTGCTTGGCCGGGATTGCCGGCTACGCCGACCACTGAGGTGATATTGATAATGCGGCCTTGACGCGCTTTCATCATGCCGCGCATGACGGCTTTGGATAAACGAAACACTGAGGTCAGATTGGTGGAAATAATATCGTCCCACTCTTCGTCTTTCATGCGCATGAGCAAATTGTCGCGCGTGATGCCGGCGTTGTTAACCAAGATGCCAACACCACTATATTTACTGGTGATGTCGGCAATCAGCGCGTCGCATTGCGACCCATCGTTGACGTTAAGCACCCTGCCCTCACCTTGGATACCTTCAGCTTTGATGTATTCGTTAATCGCTGCCGCGCCGCTGTCGCTGGTCGCGGTGCCGATGACGGTGGCACCTTGTTTGCCCAGCGCAGTAGCGATGGCGCGTCCGATGCCGCGCGTGGCGCCGGTGATGAGAGCGGTTTGTCCTGTCAAAGTATGGGTCATCATTTATTTACTTTATTTTAATTCGGATAGGGCTGTGCCGAGCGCGGCTGCATCGGTGAAGGCAAAACTTTGCAAGGTGTTATCAATGCGCTTGTTCAACCCCGCCAACACTTTGCCCGGTCCGCATTCGGCAATCTGGGTGACTTTATGTTGCGCTATAGCGCGTATGGTATCGGACCAGCGCACCGGGCTGTAAAGTTGTTTCACCAGCGCGCCGCGTATGGCATCCGCATCGGCATGGCTATTCACATCAACGTTATGTAACACCGGAAATGCTGGCGCATGGATGGTGGTTTGTTTTAACAGCACGGCGAGTTTTTCTGCGGCGGGTTTCATCAGCGCGCAATGTGAGGGCACGGAGACCGGCAGTATCTTGGCGATTTTCGCGCCTTTGGCTTTGGCGACTTCCAGGCCGCGTTCAACTGCCGCTTTGTTTCCAGCGATGACCACTTGGCCAGGCGAATTCAAATTCACCGCTTCGATCACTTGGCCCTGCGCCGCTTCCGCACAGACTGCACGCACTACGTCATCGTCCAAACCCAATATTGCCGCCATCGCACCCTGACCTTCGGGTACGGCATGTTGCATCGCTTCGGCGCGCGCGACCACTAGCCGCAACGCACCATGCAATGACAACGCACCAGCGGCGACGAGCGCGGAATATTCGCCCAGACTATGCCCGGCAACAAATGCAGGATCGGCACCGCCAAGATTTTTCCACGCGCGATAAACGGCAACGCCGGCAGTCAACATTAAT
The DNA here is from genome assembly GCA_043772415.1 of Betaproteobacteria bacterium. GTDB lineage: Bacteria > Pseudomonadota > Gammaproteobacteria > Burkholderiales > JBEEJL01 > JBEEJL01. Next base: position 4,633 of record JAYVGF010000197.1, on the reverse strand, counting down.
GGTTGCGTGTTGACGGTTTGATTTTGTAATTCCGCCGGGCCTTCTTGCGCCAACTTCCACAAATCGAGTTTGAGTAAGTCAGAGGCTTCGACAAAAGTTTGTTTAACGACGGCGATGTCGGCAAAGCCGTTCATCATGCCGACGGATTGCGAACCTTGACCGGGAAATACGAATGCGAATGTCATAATTATAAGTATTTGATTATATTGAATATTTTACCATTGCAAAAACACGGCGCCCCAGGTGAATCCGCCGCCCACGCCTTCGAGCATGACATGATCGCCGCGCTTGATACGGCCATCGCGCACCGCGACGTCGAGCGCTAATGGGATCGATGCTGCGGATGTATTGCCGTGTTGATCGACAGTGATGACGACTTTTTCTTCGGCGAGGCCGAGTTTTTTCCCGGTGGCTTTGATGATGCGCGTGTTGGCTTGATGCGGTATCAACCAGTCGATATCCGCCGTCGTCATGTTGTTGGCAGCGACGGCTTCGAGCACCACATCTTCCAATACTTTGACCGCGAATTTGAACACTGCGCCGCCATCCATTTTCAATAAGGGATCACCTGTCGGCAGCCCACGATTGAGCGTGCCGGGCACACACAAAATATTATTGTAGCTGCCGTCCGCGTGCAAATGCGTGGAGAGAATGCCCGGCTGGTCCGACGCCTGCACGATGACCGCGCCCGCGCCATCGCCGAACAACACGCAAGTGCCGCGATCGGTCCAATCGAGAATGCGCGAAAAAATTTCCGCGCCGACTACCAGCGCGCATTTGTTGTCGCCGGAGCGGATGAATTTATCTGCCGTTGCCAGTGCATAAACAAAACCGCTGCACACTGCTTGCACGTCAAACGCTGCGCCGTTGTTTTTGATGCCGAGTTTGTTTTGCAGCAGCGCCGCAGTGCTGGGGAAAACCATATCCGGCGTGCTGGTGGCGACGATGATTAAATCAATGTCATCGGCTTTGATACCTGCGGCTGTAATGGCCTGCAAGCTGGCTTCGTAGGCGAGATCGCTAGCGCTTTGGTCGTCTGCGGCGATGTAGCGTTGCTTAATACCGGTGCGCGCGAGGATCCATTCGTTCGACGTATCGACGATTTTTTCCATATCTGCATTAGTCAGACATTTCTGTGGCAAGTAACTGCCGGTGCCGGTGATTTTGGAATAAAGCGTCACGAGTTCGCCGCCTTGCTTGCCGCTTCGTTATGCAGCGCGGTCATTTCATTGGTGATGCGTTCGAGCACGCCGCCGCGCACCTCTTCGGCCGCACGTTGCAGCGCGTAAGAAAACGCCACGCGATCGGCTGAACCGTGGCTTTTCAGCACGACGCCGCGCAAACCTATCAGCGTCGCGCCATTATATTGGCGATGATCCACGCGGCGCTTCAACGCATTTAATACCGGCATAGCAATCAGTCCGGCGAGCTTGGTCAAAATATTACGCTGGAATTCTTCGCGCAAAAATAAGGCGATCATTTTCGCTACGCCTTCAGATGTTTTCAGCGCGACATTGCCGACAAAGCCGTCGCACACTATCACGTCCGTCTCGCCGTGATAAATGCCGTCGCCCTCGACGTTGCCGATAAAATTCACATGGCTAGCACGCAGTAATTCTGCCGCTTGTTTAACAATTTCGTTGCCCTTCATTTCTTCCGCGCCGATATTCAGCAGACCGACGGTTGGCCGATCATTTCCTTCGATAGAGGAAACTAATACCGAACCCATGATGCCGAATTGCAATAAATGTTCTGCGGTGCAATCGACATTGGCGCCTGCGTCGAGCATCAGCGTATGTCCGTGAACGGTTGGTAATGTAGAAGCAATCGCCGGGCGATCAATCCCCGGCAAGGTCTTCAACACAAAACGCGAGGTCGCCATCAGCGCGCCGGTGTTCCCCGCGCTCACACATGCGTGCGCGGCACCGGTCTTGACCAAATCAATCGCGACGCGCATGGACGAATCTTTTTTGTTGCGCATGGCGATCGCGGGCGACTCGTCCATCGCGACGACTTCGGATGCGTGATGAATTTTGATGCGCGGGTTGTCGTGCGCTTTGAGTTTGCGCAATTCTGCTTCGAGCTGGTCTTTGAGTCCGACGAGTATTACGTCGGTGTCGTCGGTCCGCGCGAGGAAATCCAGCGCGCCCGCGATAGTCACCGCGGGGCCATGATCGCCGCCCATGGCATCAACTGCAACGGTGACGGTCATTAATAGCTATCTAGCGTAATGAGGGATGCCGGCTAAAAACCGGAAGACGAAATTAATCGCCCTTGGTTTTGATAACTTTTTTACCGCGATAGTAGCCGGTTGGGCTGATATGGTGACGCAAATGCGTTTCGCCTGTCGTTGGCTCAACGGCCAAGGGGGGTGCGGTCAAAAAGTCGTGGGCGCGATGCATGCCGCGTTTAGAAGGTGACTTTTTATTTTGTTGAACTGCCATGGTGATACTCCTTACAAAAAATTAATTATCCTGAGTAGGCTCTGATTAAATCAGAGCTTCCTACGTTTTTTTCAGGCCCGCTAAGGCGGCAAATCCCGTGTTACTTTTTTCCTGCTTCCCGGCCGTTGCCAGTTCGCATACTTCATGACGCGGTATCATCGGCAACGACAACAAAATTTCTTCTTCCACCAACTCCGCCACATTCATTTCATGACTGGCGACGATGGTATCAATCTCATCCGGTTCGTCTTCCGTATCCGGCAACGCCGCTTCGCTACTCACTAACACCAGCTTGGAATGAATATCCAGCTTATGCGGCATATTACCCAAGCAACGCTGGCACTGTAAAACCACTTCGCCGCTGATACTGCATTCCAGCGCCGGCCTATCCAATCCGTGCAGCGAGCCCTTGATTCTGTAGCGTATTTCGCCATCCGCCGTCGCTACCGTTTCGACCAGCCGGGGTAAATTTTTTACCTTGAAGCTGCCCTCAATGCTCTGCTCGGACTTGGCAAACTGCATGCCGTCGATATGATTAGTGAATACAGGCTGTGCAGACATAAGGGCGGCATGATAGTATTTTTACGCCTGAATGTCAAAAATATTCCTATTCCAACAACTTGTTCTTTTTGAAGTTTTTCCTCTGCGAGCGATAAAAAATCTTGAATAATCCCCCACTCGTTTTAGCCTCCACCTCGATTTACCGACGCGAGTTGTTGGCGAAGTTACAAATTCCGTTTGAAGTCGCCTCCCCCGACGTGGACGAAACGCCGGAAAAAAACGAATCGCCGGTCGATACCGCCATTCGTCTGGCCGAAGCCAAAGCCCGCAAAGTCGCGCCGCAATTCCCCGGCGCGCTGATCATCGGCTCGGACCAAGTCGCCGTGTTAGGCGGCAGCCAAATCGGCAAACCGCTGACGCACGACAACGCGGTTAAGCAATTACGCTCGCTGAGAGGCCGCCAAGCGGTGTTTCATACCGCCATCGCATTGTACGACAGCCGCACCAACTCACTGCAACGCAGGTTGGTGCCGACCACCGTGCGCTTTCGCGAATTGACCGACGCGCAAATCGAAAATTATTTGCAAAAAGAACAGCCCTATCATTGCGCAGGATCAGCAAAATCCGAGGGCCTCGGCATTGCGCTCATCGCCGAAATGGACGGCGCGGATCCCAATGCGCTGATCGGTTTACCGCTGATCGCGCTGGTCGATATGCTTAAACATGCCGGCGTGGAAGTTATTTGATGGCGCAAAAATTAGGTAACTTGTATCTGATTCCGACACCGTTAGGTGAGACTTCACTCGAAACAATCGTTCCGAAAGTTAATCTGCAACTAATTAATTTAATTGAATATTTTATAGCGGAAAATGCCAAGACCGCGCGCGCTTTTCTCAAGCTTACCGGTATTTCCAAACCATTACAAAGCCTGCACATCAGCGAACTCAACGAACACACACCCGTCACCGCGCTGAAAGAATTATTGGCGCCATTGTTAGCCGGCCACGATGTCGGCCTCGTCTCCGAAGCCGGCTGCCCCGCCATCGCCGACCCCGGCGCAAACCTGGTCAAACTAGCCCACGAACACCAAATCAAAGTCGTCCCGCTAGTCGGCCCATCGTCGATATTATTGGCCCTCATGGCCAGCGGTCTAAACGGTCAAAGATTTTGCTTCCAAGGCTACCTACCTGCCAACAAAGCCGAGCGCATCACGACATTGAAGCAATTAGAAATCGAATCAGCAAAGTTGAAGCAAACGCAGATCTTCATCGAAACCCCCTACCGCAATAACGCCATGCTCGAAGATGTTCTGGCAGCCTGCAAACCCACCACGCAACTATGCGTCGCCTGCGATCTCACCACCAGCAGTGAAACCATCCGCACGCAAAGCGTTGCGCAATGGCGAAAAGCGATACCTGACATGAATAAACGACCGGCGATATTTTTGGTGTTGGCGTAGGGTGCGCCGCGCGCACCCGTAAGGCTCTAAATAATGCGTTCGCTGGCTGAAACTCTCCAACGCGTGCGCCCTGCGTACCCTACCCCCGCTGTCATCCTGAGCGATAGCGAAGGATCTGCTTTTCGCTTTTGATTTAGCGCGCGCAACAGCAGATTCTTCGCCATCGCTCAGAATGACAAACCAATTATTTATTCCTGTAGCGTGCGCACTGCGCACGAAAATGTCCATC
>JAYVGF010000196.1:0-3983 GCA_043772415.1 Betaproteobacteria bacterium | reverse complement strand
GCCAGAGCGCGAGACGACACCGATGCGGCCTTTTTTGTGGATGTGGCCGGGCATGATGCCGATTTTGATTTCTTCCGGTGTGATGACGCCGGGACAATTGGGGCCGACCAAAATAGTTTTCTTATTTTGCTTACGCATTTTGTCTTTGAGTTCGATCATGTCGCGCACCGGTATGCCTTCGGTGATGCAAATGACTAAATCCAAATCCGCATCAACCGCTTCCCAAATGGCGGCTGCGGCGAAAGGCGGCGGTACGTAAATCACCGACACGTTGACGCCGGTTTGTTGCTTGGCTTCTTTGACCGTAGCGAAAATCGGGATGCCTTCAAAATCCTCGCCCGGCTTTTTCGGATTTACGCCGGCGACAAAACAGTTTTTGCCATTGGCGTAATCGCGGCACATGCGCGTGTGAAATTGGCCGGTTTTGCCGGTGATGCCCTGTGTGACAACTTTGGTATCTTTATTGATCAGTATCGACATTTTATTTTCCTATTTTCCTGCAACGGCAGCGACGATTTTTTGCGCGGCTTCGGCCATGTTGTTAGCGGTGATAATCGGCAGGCCGGATTCAGCCAATAATTTTTTGCCCAAGTCTTCGTTGGTGCCTTTCATGCGCACGACGAGCGGCACGGAAAGATTCACTTCTTTCACTGCGGCAATCACGCCCTCGGCGATGGTGTCGCATTTCATAATGCCGCCGAAAATATTCACCAGAATGCCTTTGACTTTTTTGTTCTTCAGCATGATCTTGAAGGCTTCGGTGACTTTTTCCGTCGTCGCGCCGCCGCCTACGTCGAGGAAGTTGGCCGGTTCTGCGCCGAACAATTTAATCGTGTCCATGGTCGCCATGGCCAAGCCTGCGCCGTTGACCAAACAGCCGATGTTGCCGTCGAGGGAGATGTAAGACAAATCAAATTTTGACGCTTCGATTTCCGCTGCGTCTTCTTCATCCAGATCGCGCATGGCGACGATTTCAGGATGGCGGAACAGTGCGTTGGAATCGAAATTCAATTTCGCGTCGAGCACCACGACTTTACCGTCGCCGGTGATGATGAGCGGATTGATTTCGGCCAGCGATGCATCGGTGTCCCAGAACGCTTTATATAAACCTTGCAACACGCTACGTGATTGCGCGATGGAGCCTTCGGGTACGCCGATTTTGCGCGATACGTCATCGGCGTCTTTATCTGTGAGGCCGGTCGCCGGGTCGATGAAAATTTTGTGGATTTTTTCCGGGTGGTGTTCGGCGACTTCTTCGATGTCCATGCCGCCCTCAGATGACGCCATCAGCGCGACTTTTTGCGTGCCGCGATCGACTACCATGCCGACGTACAATTCTTTTTTAATGTTGGCACCTTCTTCCACTAACAGGCGACGGACTTTTTGCCCTTCTGGGCCGGTCTGGTGGGTGATGAGTTGCATGCCGAGAATTTGCGTCGCGTATTGTTTCACTTCGTCCATCGACTTGGCCACTTTCACGCCGCCGCCTTTGCCGCGACCGCCAGCGTGGATCTGTGCTTTGACGACCCAGACCTTGCCGCCGAGTTGTTCGGCGGCTTTCACCGCTTCATCAACAGAGAAGCAAGCGATGCCGCGCGGTGTGGGCATATGGTATTGGCGGAAAATTTCTTTGCCTTGGTATTCGTGGATTTTCATGACTTTCCTTGGTGGTGTTATCTTTGATTGGGTGTTGCTGCAAAGAACGCTATTTTAGCAGGGGCTATAAGTGCGGCGCTAGAATGATGGATGATTATTTTCGCTTGCACTATTTTTCATTATTGCGTAGCTATTTGATTATTATAAATATTTTTGTGATATATCGATGGTCGAGCGTTTGCCTAACTGTTCGAAATTTTTGCCTAACCATTTGTCGGTTGCCGTGTAGCCGAGGTCATGTAGTTCCTGCAGGAAACGCCAACTGGTATCGCCTTTGGTCGAGGCGTTGAATTTGCGCATTTGCTTTTCTGCGTCAATAACGTGCATGTAAAGCGGCGCGAATTGATGTGTTTGGCCGTGCTTTTTTTGCAATAAGCGGTTGAGCAAGGCAATCGCGCCATTGCCTGTGCTGGCCCCCTGTTGTTTTTCCAACAGGCGGTTAACGAAATCAATGGCGCGCATTTCCAATATCAGCGGCGTGTTGAAACTAATTTCATTCAAGCGATCGATGATTTCCTGCGACTTGTCCGGCACGTCATCGCGCATGATCGGATTGACTTCGACGATGACGATGTCGCGTGTTTCGGTATTGTCGTAGAGCGGAAACAAGGGCGGGTTACCCATATAGCCGCCATCCCAATAATGTTCGCCTTTGATTTCGACTGCTTGAAATAAAAACGGCAGGCACGATGAAGCGAGCAAAACGTCTCCGCTGATTTCATCATGCTCGAATACTTTGGCGCGGCCGCTGCGTACATTTGTCGCGCAGATATACAGTTTCACCGGGCTTTCTTTACGCAAGCGCGCGAAGTTGATGTGCTTGGACAGCAGATCGCGCATGGGATTCAAATTGAAGGGATTCATTTGATAAGGCGAAAACATGCGGCTCATCAGGTCGAAGCCGGTGCCGGCCATATCATTCAGCCCGCCAAAATTGAACAAGGATGCGCTGGGGGTTTCCGACACGGCCTTCCAGAAATCATGCAAAGCTTTTTTCGCGCCGGTGGTGCCGTTGTCGAGCAGGCCGTCGGCGAACACCACCGCATTCATCGCGCCCGCGCTCGCGCCGGAGATGCCGTCGATGGACAGGCCGTCTTGTTCCAGCAATCGATCCAGCACCCCCCAAGTGAAGGCGCCATGTGACCCGCCGCCTTGCAGCGCGAGATTAATCGTGCGGGTTTTCGAGCCGTTGCCGTTAGCCATTTATTCTGCTACCCAGCCGCCATCCATCGCTAGCGCGGCTCCATTAAAAGAAGTGCCGCCTTCGCTGCAGAGAAAAATCGAGAATGCAGCGATTTCTTCCACCGTGACAAAACGTTTGTTCGGTTGTTTCGCCAGCATGATGTCGCGGATAACATTTTCGCGCGGAATGTTATTGGCGCGCGCCTGATCGTCGATTTGTTTTTCTACCAACGGCGTGTGGACATAACCGGGGCAAATCGCGTTGCAGGTGATGCCGTCTTGCGCGCCTTCCAGCGCGGTGACTTTGGTGAAACCGACGATGCCGTGTTTGGCGGCGACGTAGGCTGATTTGTACGCCGACGCGACGAGGCCGTGCGCCGAGGCGATATTAATAATGCGTCCCCATTTTTTGGTTTTCATACCGGGCAGGGCGGCTTTGGTGGTATGAAACGCCGAGCTTAAATTGATGGCGATAATCGCGTCCCATTTTTCTGTCGGGAACTCATTGATGGGCGAGACGAATTGGATGCCGGCGTTATTCACCAGAATATCCACGCCGCCGAAAAGTTTATTCGCTTCCGCCATCATCGCCGCGATCTCCGCAGGCTTGCTCATGTCGGCGGGCGAATATTTCACCTCGGTGTTATTTTCGCTTGCCATGCCCGCGCGGATTTTTTCGATCTCCACCGCGTCGCCGAAACCATTGAGCATAATCTTGCAGCCCTGCTTGGCAAACTCTTTGGCGATGGCGAGGCCGATGCCGCTGGTGGAGCCGGTAACGACGACGGATTTATTTTTCAGATTGTTGTTAGTCATAGTGGATCCTTAAATAGTCAGATTTTTTCTGTGTCAGAAGTCGCGCGATACCAGCGCGGATAAAATGTTGCTACCGCCGGGCCGGTGGAAACCAGCGCATGGCAGCCATCGAGTTGAAACGGTTTTTTATCTGGATGGCGTAGATGCGGATTTTGTCCCGCCATGGTTTGTATCGCGCCGGTGGCGATATTGGCGATCAGCTCGGTGATATGCGTGCAGCCTTTTTCGCGGCCGAATAATTCTTTGACGTGGTTGCTGAAGCCGGGACGGATGGCGAGGCCGATGAGCTTTTTGTATTCTGGCGTGATCGTGTCGCAGTAGCCGCGATA
>JAYVGF010000195.1:0-8180 GCA_043772415.1 Betaproteobacteria bacterium | reverse complement strand
GCATCGAGTTTGACGGCGATGACTACTGCACCTTCCGCTACGCCGGATTTTATTTCCGCAACGTTTTCATCTTCGTTGCGCACACCGACCATTACGGGTTGCGCGACAATTTTTCCGTCCAATACTTGATGCACCACGGTCTGGCCTTTTTCTTCGCGTAGCGCGCCTATGGGCACGACCGGCACGGCGACGGATTTTTCCAAAGTGATGGTGCCTTTGGCGAACATGCCGCCCTTGAGCGCGTTGTCGGCGTTATCGACCGACACATAGACCATGATGGAACGTGAGCCACTTTCGGCAGAAGGATTGACGCGCGCGACTTTGCCGACGAAGGCGCGGCCGTCGAATCCATCGACATTAAAGTTGACGATTTGTCCGGCACGCACGCGCGGGATTTCACTCGCGGGGACGGGCGATTCGAGTTCCATTTGATTCAAGCTGACGATGGCCGCGACGGGGGAATCGAAATTAATTTTTTCACCTGGTTGCACAAAACGCTTGCTGATAATGCCGTCCATGGGCGAGCGGACCGCAGCGTCGTCCATCGCGCGGCGCGCGATTTGCCATTGCGCTTCGGCGGCGCGCACGCTGGCTTGGCCGACATCAGCGCTGCTGGCGATGCCGTCGTAAGCGTTTTGCGAAATGAAATTTTGGTTGAGCAAAGCGAGATTGGTCTGGCGATTTTTTTCCGCCAGAGCGAGGCGCGCCCGCGCTTCGTCGAGCGAAGCTTGTTGTGCAGCGAGTCTGGCTTTCAAGTCGGCCGCATCCAGTTGCGCGATAATTTGCCCGCGCGTGACTTTGTCGCCTTCTTGTACCGTTATCTGTCGCACTTCTGCCGCGACTTTGGATTTCACCGTGGTTTGATTCAGCGGCATCAAGGTGCCGGATAACGATAAGTTCGTGCGCAATTCTTTATTGATCACGGTAGCGATATCGCTTTGTGCCAGTTCGTACACTGTCGGCTTTTCGGCCGCCTTGGCATTGGCTTGTGCGCTTTTGTTTTTATTATTCATCATCCACGCTGCACCGCCCGCCAGGATTAAACCCAACATGACGATCGGAATCAGCCAGAAGAAGGAACGATTTCGAGCGACACTATTTAACGGCAGGTCATTTTTCATAGGAGAGTTTTTACGGTCTTGAAAGTGTCATTGTTGTCCGAGCCCAACTATACGGCAACGTGGCTGCGACAAAGCGCAATTAGTGAACGACAGAATGCAACTGCGCGAGATGAAGCGCGAAAGGTGAAGCTTCAGTGCACAGTTGGTCAGTTGGTACGGGTTAAAGTTCAACATAAACCTTAACAAAATTATTATTATAATCATATGGTTATAAACAACGCCGGATTGAAAAAAATGAGCTCTATACTCAAAGAATCACGTCTTGCAATCGCCGCCTGCCATGTTCAAATTTACTTTATACCTTGCCCACTTACGCACTACCCCCGGGCTCGGTTTACTGACCCTAATCTTTAATGTATCGCGCAAGCTAAGTGTTTTTTCGGATGCGTGGCGATCGTAACGGTGCCCGGCTCAGTTCGTTATTGATGTCCGCGATACGGGCAAGGTAGGCAATAAATTGCTTGCGCTCCGCTTTGTCGAGCGGCTCCAGCAAACGCGCCTGAACTTTTTCCACTCCTTCATTTACATCCCTGACGAGCTTCATGCCTGTTTTGGTAATAAACAATTTTTTGACTCGGCGGTCGTCGCTCCCGTCTTCGCGTTTAAGGTAGCTCGCCGCTTCCATGCGCGCCACGAGTTCGCCCGTCGTTGTGCGGTTTAATGCGGCGAGACCCGCCATACTAATCTGGTCTATTCCGTCGTTGTCTATCAGCACGCGCATGATGGCGTATTGTTGCGGCGTGACGCCGAACGCCGCGCATTCTTGATGAAACAGGGCAACCGAAATCTGGTGGCAACGGCGGATAAGGTGGCCGGGCAAGCCATACAGGGCAACGGCCCCACTATTCGCCCCAGTTTTTTGTGCAGATTTGGCCATTGATTGTTAAACCTTTTAATTGAATATTTCGGCGATTTAATGAATCGCCGTTTAATGCCTTTTAGTTTTGCTTACAAAAGGCGAAAGAGAGACTTGACAGATGTAAAGTCGTCAGTATACTGCTAATTAATCATCAGTTAACTGATTAAAATTATATCGCTGCCTGAGAGTCACCTCAGCATAATTTTTTCATCGCCGTTTCGTTTTGTCAAAATTCCGGCAACGTAAAATTATTGGAATGATCATGAGCAATACACTATCCAACCAGCAAGTCCTGGTAGCCGGTGGCGGCATCGGCGGTATCGCAGCGGCGTTGGCGCTGGTGCGGCGCGGCTTTTCCGTCAAGGTGCTGGAGCAGGCGCCGCAGCTCGGCGAAATCGGCGCAGGCCTGCAAGTAGGGCCGAATGGCTTTGCTGCTTTCGATGCGCTCGGTATCGGCGAATTCGCGCGCGCGCGCGCCGTTTACACAAACGAGATGGTCATGCACGACGCATTGGATGGATCCACAGTGAGCCGCATACCGACCGGCAAGGCTTTCATCCAACGTTTCGGCAACCCGTATGCGGTGATTCACCGGGCCGATGTGCACAAATCGCTGCTCGAAGGCGCGCAGGCTGCCGGACGTATCGAACTCGCCACTTCAACGCAGGTACACAGCGTCGAGCAGGACGAAAATGGCGTAACCGTGATCGATGCAAAGGGTGGGCGACATCACGGCATCGCGCTGATCGGCGCAGACGGTGTGAAGTCGGCTGTGCGCCGCCAGTATGTCGGCGATGAAGCGCGCGTGTCCGGCCATGTGGTCTATCGTGCGGTAGTGGATAAAAAAGATTTCCCCCAAGATTTGCAATGGAACGCGGCCAGCATCTGGGTCGGCCCAAATTGTCATCTGGTGCATTACCCGTTGCGTGGCGGGGAACAATATAACGTGGTCGTCACTTTCCACAGCCGCGACCAAGAAGAGTGGAGTGTGCGCGTCGGCAGCCGCGACGAAGTGAAAAGTTATTTCGACGGCATTTGTCCACGCGCGCGCCAGCTGATCGATCTGCCGAAAGACTGGACGCGCTGGGCGACCGCTGACCGCGAACCTATTGGTCAGTGGAATTTCGGTCGCACAACATTGCTGGGCGATGCCGCCCACCCGACACTGCAATATCTGGCGCAAGGCGCGTGCATGGCGATGGAAGACGCGGTGACGCTGGGCGAAGCCTTGCGTGTGACCGATAACGATTTTGGCAAGGCGTTTGATGTGTACCAACACTCACGCGTGGCGCGCACTGCGCGCATAGTCCTTTCCGCGCGTGAGATGGGCCGCATCTTTCACGCCAAGGGCGTCGAGCGCCTGGTGCGCAACGACCTGTGGAAAGGCCGCACGCCGGAACGATTTTATGATGCAATGGAATGGTTGTATGGCTGGACCGCCGAAAATTGCCTGAAAACATGAGCCACGGAGAAGACGATGAATGACCTGGGTCGTATGGAGGATTTGCCCGCCGATTATGTGGCGGATTTGAAAGCATTGAATCTGGTACCGCTATGGCCCAACCTGCGCGCGGTATTGCCGCCGGGCAAGCCGATAGTCAATACGCGCGCTACGCACTGGCCTTATGCGTCGTTGAAAAAATTGTTGCTCAAGGCCGGTGAATTGACCCCGATAGAAAAAGCCGAGCGTCGTGTGCTGGTGTTGGCGAATCCGGGGCATGGGCTGGAAAAAATGCAGGCCAGCGCCGCCATGTATTTGGGTATGCAATTGTTGCTGCCCGGCGAGTGGGCTCCCTCGCATCGTCACACGCCTAATGCCGTGCGCATGGTGGTCGAGGGCGAAGGCGCGTGGAGCACGGTGGACGGCGAGAAGTGCCCGATGGTGCGCGGCGATTTGATCCTCACGCCCACCGGCCTGTGGCACGAACACGGACACGATGGCACCGGGCCGGTGGTGTGGCTCGACGTGCTCGATTTGCCCTTGGTGTATTACATGGAAGCGAGTTATCACGTTAATGGTGGCCGCCAAAAAGTGAATGCAGGTCACGGCGAGCGCGCCTATGCGCGCGGCGGCGTTGTGCCTACGCCGGTGTTCGAGCGCTCGCGCAAGAGCTATCCGATGTTGCGCTATCCTTGGGTCGATGTGCGTGCGGCGCTCGTATCGCTTGCCGACAACCAGCCCGATACTGAAGCGGTGCAAGTGACCTACGTCAATCCCGAGACGGGTGACCACACCGAAAACATACTCGGCTTTTACGCGCTGATGCTGCGACCCGGACAAAAACTCAGGCTTCCAGTGCGCAGCCCGGCCATGGTATTCCATCTCATCGAGGGCGGCGCGACGGTGCAAATAGCCGAACAGCAATTTACCCTCGCCGAGGCCGACACCTGCTGTGCGCCGGGCTATTGCGAAGTGAGCTTAGCCAATACATCAACTACTGCGCCGGCTTTTTTATTTCTTGCCGACGAAACGCCGCTGCACAAAAAGCTCGGCGTATTCGAGAATCGCGGCTGACTAAAACTTATTTCATAAAAGGAAAAACATGACACAAACCACTTATTTATGGAATCCGCCGCCGGTATATTCATTGCCGGTGCGCGACCAGTCTGCGCGTCTGCCTATCAATCGCCTGTTCTTCGTCGGCCGCAACTACCACGCGCACGCAGTCGAAATGGGCAAGCCGGTAGATAAGGCCAACGAACGGCCTTTTTATTTCACCAAAGCACCCTCCACGCTGACCGAGTCAGGCGCAACCGTGGCCTATCCGCCGGAGACAACCAATTATCATCATGAAATGGAATTGGTGCTGGCCATCGGCAAACCCGGCTTCCGCGTGAGTGAAACTGATGCGGAAAAACTGATTTACGGTTACGCCTGTGGCCTCGACATGACGCGGCGCGACCTGCAATTGGTGGCACGCGACAAAGGCCGCCCGTGGGATTTGGGCAAGGACGTCGAGCAATCATCCGTGGTGTCGGAGATTGTGCCTATGCGCGGCGTCGTGCTCGATCAAGGCGAACTGGCGCTGGCCGTGAATGGACAACCCCGGCAGAAATCCGATCTGTCGATGTTGATCTGGAACATACGCGAGCTGATCGCAGACCTATCGAAGTTTTATCACTTGCAACCCGGCGATTTGATTTTCACCGGCACGCCCGAAGGAGTTGGCCCAGTGGTGGCGGGTGATCGTATCGACGGCAGCATCGCCGGTGTCGGCGACATAGTTTTACACGTCGGTCCAGCCGAGTAAGCGATTATGAATACCAATATGAAACTGTATAATTTTTTCCGTAGCGGGACTTCGCACCGCTTGCGTATCGCCTTGCGTCTCAAGGGTTTGGAAGTGGAGTATGTGCCGGTTGACTTACGCAAAGACCAGAACTGGGGCGATGAATATATCGCCTTGAACCCACAAGGTTTGGTGCCTGCACTGGTGCATGATGGTCGCGTGTTGATCCAATCGCCCGCCATTATCGAATGGCTGGAGGAAAAATATCCGACCCCCGCGCTGTTACCGGCCAACTTGGATGAGCGTGCGCAGGTACGCGCGCTGGCGGCGATAGTCGGTTGCGATATTCACCCGGTCAATAACAAACGCATCCTCGACACCCTGCGCCGCGATTACGGCGCGGACGAGGCAAAATTGAATGCGTGGTGCGCCAAATGGATTACGGCGGGATTCGATGCCTTCGAAGCCTTGCTTGCGCGCGATACTCAGCGCGGTGATTTCTGCTTCGGCGTCACGCCTGGTTTGGCCGACGTTTATCTCATCCCGCAAGTGGAAAGCGCGCGCCGTTTCAAAGTCGATCTGGGTCGCTGGCCGCTGATTAGCGCGGTGGACGCAGCCTGCGGCAAACTCGACGCTTTTCGGCTCGCGGCACCAGCATTGCAGCCGGATGCTAGTTGACTATGGCGTTACTGTCTCGGGGAACGCGTGCGCGCGACCAGTGGCTGATCGCCCATTGCCAAAGCTGGTGAATATTATCAGGCGACTCGGGCAAAGGCTGGCCGAGAAATCGTAATGCTGCGAGCAAAACCGGTATGGGTTGTTTGGTATTCAGTGCGGCTGCCCGTTTTGTTTGCTGAATTTTTCGCCGTCGGTATGCAGCACGACCGGAAGGTGTAAATAGTGCGGCGTTGGCAATCTTAATAACTGCTGCAAATAAATTTGGCGCGCCGTTGAGGCGATTAAATCGGCGCCACGCACTATATGCGTGATGCCCTGCGCGGCGCCATCGACCACCACGGCTAATTGATACGACGCCAATCCATCGACGCGCCACACGATAAAATCGCCAATTTCTTTAGCGATATTTTGTGTCATCTCGATAATACGTAAGTAATTGATTTTATTAAATTTTTCTTCAGTTCGTACACGCCATGTTCGAGCCATTTTATTGCTGTGGTGTATGCCGTCACGGCAAGTGCCAGGATAGACCAAGCCGTCAATGCCGATCATGGAAGAGTCGGCGATTTCTTTGCGCGAACAAGCGAAGGGGTAAATTAAATTTTGCGTGCGTAATCTTTCCAACGCGGTTTGGTACAAATCCGCGCGCGCGCTTTGAACCACCACTTCGCCAACCCATTCAAAACCATACGCTGCAAGCTTGCGCAAAATACTGTCGGCTGCGCCGGGTGCCGTGCGTAAAGTACCGAGATCTTCGATGCGTATCCGCCATTCGCCGCCATGCGCGCGCGTCGAGATAACTGCCGATAGCGGCAACGAGCGAGCCGAAATGCAACCGCCCGGTGGGAGAAGGGGCAAAGCGCCCTCGATAATGAGGCGAAGCATTCATGGAAAAATCGCTCAAACCAAGCTTGCTTAATCAAGCTATCATATTAAATCATGCGCACGTTTCGTTAAGGCCGCCGAACTACCTCCCACCAATTGAATCCAAACTTTATGCATTTTATCCATAGTAAAAATTTAACGCTTTGTTTTTCATCGCTTAGCTTGCTCATTTCAGCACAGGCGTTTGCTCAAGCGCCCGCTGCCCCAAAAGGTCCGCCGACCATGCCGGTGCGCACCGCACAGGTAAAAATCGCTACGGTTTCCAACGACATTTCAGCTGTCGGCACTTTGCTGGCGAATGAGTCGGTCGTCATTCGCCCCGAAGTGGCGGGACGCGTGATCGGCATTCATTTCAATGAAGGCCAGCGAATCGCGGCAAAAGCGAAATTGATTACGCTCGACTCCGCTGAATCGCAGGCGCAAGTGGCGGGTAGTGCCGCCGATGCGAGCTTGAACAAGCAACGCATGGAACGCGCGGAAGATTTATTTCAAAAAGGTTTTATCAGCCAACAAGCCTTGGATGAAGCGCGCAGCAATCGTGCACGCGCCGCGGCGAAACAAACCGAGGATCAAGCGCGCATGGGTAAAACCGTCATACGCGCGCCTTTCAGCGGTGTAGTTGGCCTGCGCAAAATCAGCCCCGGCGCATATGTTTCGCCGGGACAAGATATCGTGCGGCTGGAAAATATCGACGCGCTCAAACTCGATTTTCGTATTCCCGAAACCTTCCTCGCACGCATGGGAAAAAACCAAACTGTGAACCTGCAAGTCGATGCCTTCCCCAAAGAAAAATTTACCGGTAGCGTCTATGCTATCGAACCTTCTATCGACGAACAAACCCGCACCATTCTCGCGCGCGCGCGCGTCACCAATACCGGTGGAAAACTGCGCCCCGGCATGTTCGTGCGCGTAAGCCTGGTGCTCGACACCCACGCCAACGCTGTATTGATACCCGAGCAGGCGATAGTGCCGAAAGGCCAACAGAGTTTTGTCTTTCGCGTGGTTGAGGGCAAAGCTAAATTAACTCAAGTGACCACCGGCAAACGCGATGCGGGCGAAGTGGAAATCGTCACTGGATTAGCCGCAAACGATGTAGTCGTCACCGATGGACAAATGAAATTGCAGGATGGCTTTGGCGTGATGACGGGGCCGCCGCCGGGGGCGGCACCTGTAGCTGCAGGCGCTGCTGCTCCAGCCGCTAAGCCCGTCGCGCCCGCGCAGGCAGCAGAAAAGCCTGCGCAAGTTGGCGTAGAAAAACCAGCACAAGCAGCGGCAGAAAAACCTGCAACTGGCAAAAACTGAACATCCCCTCCCCTTCAAGGGGAGGGTTAGGGTGGGGATGGGTATATGTTCAGACTGAACCAACACCCCCATCCCAACCTTCCCCCGTCAAGGGGGAAGGCGCTT